>NZ_JBTYKD010000424.1:0-5970 GCF_054880495.1 Nostoc sp. | reverse complement strand
TTCTAATTCACGGCTGGAAAGGATTGTGGCGAGTGCTAGCTTCATTTCCAACTGGGCAAATGCTAGACCAATACAACGCCTTGCACCACCCCCAAAGGGCAAATATTCATAGGGAGAAAATTGTCGTTCTAAAAAGCGTTCTGGCTTAAACTGCTTCGCTTGAGGATAAATATCTTCCCGTTGGTGGGTCAGATAAATAGAACCAAGTAGGACTGTACCCGGTTCTAGATCGTAACCGCCCAACGAGAAAGGTGTTCTGACTACTCTAGGAAAGGTTAGCATAGCTACTGGGTAAATCCGCAATGTCTCGGAGCAAACAGCGTTGAGATAGGGTAACTTGAAAATGATGCTGGGGTCTGGGTCATCGCCCAAGCTATCTAATTCTTGTAGTAGCTTTTGGCGCACTGATGGTAGTTTGTGAATCCAGTATAATGCCCATGCTAAGGCTGTGGCTGTGGTTTCGTGACCGGCGATTAACAGAGTGATCAATTCATCGCGCAACTCTTGATCGGTCATGGGTTTACCTGTTTCATCCCTAGCAGCCATGAGTAAGCTAAAAATATCCGTGCGTGATGAATTTCCTCCTTCTCGACGTTCCCGAATTTCCTCGTAGATGAGTTCGTCAGCTTCTTGCTGAACGCGCATCTGTTTTCCCCAGAAGTTAATCGGGCCAAAATCCCTTTGCAAAGCTGGAAAATAAAGCAAAGCCACACTTAACCGAGAACTGGCCTTTTCTAAAAGATCGCCCAAAAAGTTCTGTAGTTTTTCGGCACGAGTCCCTTCATGTAGCCCAAATACAGCTTGCATAATCACCCGCAGGGTAATAGCTTGAGTAACAGACCGAATATTAAAGGGTTTACCTATCTGGTATTGGCTGATAACTTGCTTGGTGACATCGGTAATTACCTGACTATAATTCCGCATCCTTTCGCCGTGAAAGGGAGGCATTAACAACTGGCGTTGACGCTGGTGTTCTGCGCCGCTAATGCTAATTACAGAATGCTTACCCAGCAAAGGTTCAAACACCTTATTTAGATCGCCAGGGGCTTCTAATTCCTTGGTATCATTTGTCAAAATTTGCTGTTGTGCTTGGGGATTGCTGACAATTATTATAGGAGGAAGATTTTTGTCTAATCTGAGAGTAAAAATCTCGCCATAGCTTTTGGCACAAGCCTCCATAAATGACATCGGATTAACAATCCAGCGCAGCATCTGTAAAACTGCTGGAGTTTGCGGCCCATTTGGGAATTTCATAAATTTTTTTCCTGCTTAATATTTTTTTGCTGCTTAAACTAACTGAAATTTTGGTTGCGTGACCATTTAAAGTACTTATTCTAACGTTGCAAAAAAGCAATAAACTGTTACAACCTCGAAGATGTAAAATTTTTGTTAAATTCAACAAGCATCTACAGTTTCATCTCATCGTTATAAGGTACTCAGCATGACTGCAATCTCCCCAAAGGCATCTTCAGCGCTTCCCGATTTTTCTAAAGGTATTCAATATTTTGGTGAAGCGTTACCAGATTTTGAAACTTATGGTGCAACACCTGCTATCGAGTCGGGCAAAATAGCGATCGCATCTCCGACAGATCCGAATGCAGTATATCAAACTTTACTCGCTGCCGATGCTCTGCGCTACCTAACTTTGCAAGTTACTGGTAGTAAGGCTTCTGGGCATCCCGGCGGATTTTCCAGCCAAACAGAAGCTTACGCATCTCTTGTCATGCTGGGATATAAGAACATTCTCACTGAAGTCGGACACCACGCCCCTGGATTTTATAGTGCCATGTTCTTGGATCGATCGCTAGAGGATATGGGAATTTTTACAGTTCAACAATTGCGCGATCGCTTCCGAGAAAAGCACGGACTCTTAGGACATCTTTCTGGTTACATCCCTGGTATTCTCGCACCTGCGGGACCTTTGGGACAAGGGCAACACTTTGCAATGGCGGCTGCACTGTTGCACAAAGATAAGTTGTTCCCCTTTACAGTTGGTGATGGTGGATTGGGTGAGCCTTATATTGTAAGTGCGATCGCACATTTCCATACTGCTTATCCTGCTGTCACCAACTTCTTACCGGTGTTGGTATGGAACGGTTACAGCCAAGAACATCACAGTATGGTTTCCCTAAAAACCAATGAACAGATGCAAGCATATTGGCAAGGTAACGGTTTTGATGAAATCGTCTTAGTGGATGCCAAGGATTTTGATGATCAGAACCAGCCAGGGGATTACGTTGATAGTACCGCCTTTTCCTTTGAGAAACGCCTAGCATTTACGCAAGCAGTACTTTCGGGTGTAGATCAAGCAGCGCGATCGGCATTGGGCGGCAAGCTTACCGTCTTCATTATTAAACAACTTAAAGGTGCAGGAGTCCACGCGCGGGGTGCAAAATCTCACAACCTTTATCCTAAAGATACGCTGGATGCGCCGCATATTATCAGTGCATTGCAAACCCGTGCTTTGTCTGCGGAAGCTTGGCAATTAGTCAGAACTAATGCAGAACGTGCAGGTGGTGGCCCAGCAGCAAAAACCGTGGTGACAGAATTTGAATTCTCATTACCAGAATTAGGTGAATTACCTTTAGAAGAATATGCAGTTGGAGGTGAACCAAAAGTTTCCACAACCGCAATGGGACGATTGGTAGGAATAGTTGGAAAGAAAGATCAGAATTTCCTAGTCACCAACGCCGATGGTAATGAAGCATCAGGAATTGCCAACATCAACCAAGCATTAAAGATTATCCACCCCACAACCGACGACTTATATTATCAAGCACCAAATGGACAAGTTTATGAACCCTTGAGTGAAGATGCTTGTGCCGGTTTAGCTGCGGGTTTGGCGTTAATGGGTGCGAGAACTTTGTGGTGTTCCTACGAATCTTTTGCCATCAACGGATTACCAATTTGGCAAACAGTGACGCAAGCAATGGCAGAATTGCGCCGTCAAACTCCCTCGACTATTACTTTATTCACAGCAGGCGCATTAGAGCAAGGGCGTAACGGTTGGACTCACCAACGTCCAGAAATTGAAGCTTACTTTGCTTCGTTGATGCGAAATGGAAATATTTTCCCATTATTTCCGCCTGATGCTAATAGTATTCAAGTCTGTTATGACTGGGCGTTGAAAAGTAAGAATAAGGGAATTGTGATTACTGCAAGTAAATCGCCGTTGCCAATTCGCACAACTTTAGAACAAACTCGTCAAGGGTTGCGCGATGGTGCAGTGCTATTGCATGAAGTGGCTGGTGATAAACAAGTTGTATTTGCTGTAATTGGCGATTTAACATTAATACCAGTATTTGAAGCTGCTGCTTTCTTAGAAACTGAAGGTATTGGTGCCAAGATAATTACTGTCATCAATCCTCGGCAATTGTACCGTAGCCATGATACCGCGTGGGAAACCTGTTCTGAACCTCAAGGCGGTTTCTTAGATGATGCGAAATTTGCCGAATTATTTGATGGCGATGCGCTAATTGCTGTGACAGGTGGTGCGGCGGCGATGCTGGAACCAGTTTTGTTACGGACTAACGCGAAGCGCGACACCTTTGCGTGGAAGCGTGGGGAAACTACAGCCAGTGCTGGTGAGTTGATGGCGTTTAATGGATTGACTGCGGAGGCGTTGACAAAGAGGGCGATCGCATTAGTCCATTAAATCTGGAATAGTTTCCACTTTTATCGCATTTATACGTATATAAACGCTGAAAATGGCGTTGAAATGCGTATATTTGCGTTTTTTTATTCAAGAGAACTTAGCAGACAGAAACAATGGGGGTAAATTTGCTGAAATCCGTTAATAAAAGCTGGTTTACGAGTCACAAAAGTTAGTTTACGAGTCGCAAAAGCTGGTTTATGAGTCAGAAACCTAATTCAGCGAGTGCTAATGGTTTGACTGCTGAAGCCTTGACAAAAAGTGCGATCGGGTTAGTGCATTAAGGATTTTTAAACCACATATTCACGCTGCTATCAATTAATTGTTATGGTGTAGATATGTGGCTTTAATTATTATGTATTAATTTTTATATAACATTAATAAAATTATCAAACAGCTAAGATAATAGACATTTCCAAGGAAAATCAACTAGATAATTTATAATATACTCAAATACCGCATTATGAATTTTTTTTGTTTCATTAAAAATATCTGTATTGCTGTCCGAAAATTCTTTTTTGTACATTTGTACGAAAAAACTATCTATTAATTTATCATTAGATAAAACTTGATCTGCTTGCTTTACGATGCTTAATTCAAAACCCAATATTTTTTCAATTTCACTAACGAAAAGTACATTAGTTTTTTTATATTCTATACCCTTAATTTCTTGATTATCAATATACTTACCAAAGATATAGTCTAATGTTTTTTCTATAAAATCATCACTAGCTTCACAACTTAAAAACTCTAGTCCCCAAATCAAACTATTAGATTTTTGTGTTGCTAAATCCAACTGGCTTTTTAGAGAAGAAGCTAGTATCTTTCTATGTATTGATTCTGGCTTAAAAGAATTAATTTCCTCATATATTTTATCTTGCAAAAGTTTTTTAATTCTTTGTGATTCTTCTAAATCTAAAATATATCCACCATTTTGGGGTGCTGCAATTATCTTATTGTTTAAATTTATAAAAATGCGTATAGATTCTAATGCTGATTCATTTGTTGAGTAATGTTCTGTAATGCTAACTTTACTATAATTCTTTAAACATTTCAAAAAATTCTTTTTCAAAAGCTTAAAACATTGTTCACGAGACTGAGGGAAATTTATTTGTAACTTTGTATAACCAAAATTCATATTTATTCGATATGGACATTTCTTTTCTAATTCTGTTTCACCTGGGGGATGAATAAAAGCAGCAGTTATTGTTGTTCCATCTGAACGAGCATATTCTTTTCTTAGTTGCAATGCTACTTTACAATGTGGACACTGAAAAATTCCATAATAGTCTCCATAATCTACTTCAGATGCTTGGACTATTCTTCCAGTAGCTATATGACGAGCTTCTTTCATATTCAACTTTTAACTTAAAGACAATTCTAATAATATAATATACTTAAACCCAGCATTCTCAGTTCAATCCCAAATAACATCTTCTGTGCAATGGTATAAAATGGCAAAAACTGCCATGATGTAAAAAAACAGATTCCAGAACTAACCCTTGGTAGTAATTTTGTAGGTTGGGTGGAGGCGCAAGCTGGGATATTTGCAGCACAACGAATTTATATTTGCGCCGTAACCCAACACTAAATCACTTGAATTTAAAGCAGATAAGTTAATATGTAAAATTTTTGTTGTGACAAGTGAGATCATTTGTTGGGTTTCACTCCGTTCCACCCAACCTACAAGGGTGTGTTATGGCTATTTTCATAAACACATATTCCCCAATAATTACAGCTTATTAATCAAATTTAAAAGATATGTTAATCGCAAGTAAAAATTCTACAAAATCTATACCTCTTGTTGATTATCAGGAGGTAATATTCTTACCTTATGTATAATAATTTCCTCAATGCTCATTTTCTCTAGCCTCTGGTATCAACTAATATATTTTACGCCGTGTGTAACTTTCACTCAAACCTAACCCCCAACCCTTCCCTACTAGGGAAGGGGAGCAAGAATCAAAGCTTCTCTCCGTTTCAGGGAGAGGAATGGAAGCGGGGTTTTATGAATAAGTCGCACATTGCCTTATATTTTAAAATATTATTTGGCTGTATGCCTTTATAATTTATAAATTTATCAGCCGCGAGCGGTTTAAAAGTAGTTTATAATAGGGTCATACCGAAAATTTTCCTCAATCTTAGAAGTACATTAAATCATAAATATGATCATCGTTGATACAGGATTTTGGTCAGCTTTTAAAAAAGTCACTTCTCATATTAAGTAAATTTTATGCTCAAAATTGTTCAAGCAACCTGCACTAATGGCGAACTGGTTCTGAGTGAAAAACTTAGTCCCGAATTAGAAGGTAAAACCA
>NZ_JBTYKD010000423.1:0-2277 GCF_054880495.1 Nostoc sp. | reverse complement strand
TAGCACCGATTGAGCTAAATTCCCTAGATAGATCACAGAACTTATACATTAGTTATATTATGTTATTCAGAAAACTTTACTGGTACACAATTCATGACCAATCAAGGCAAAATCATTTTTGTCAATAGTAATTACGCGATAAATCAGCCACTTGATGCAGTATCAAATTCAAATTTGTACTGACTTTTTCGGGTAAGAATGAATGATACTTTTCAATAAGCTGTTCCACATCTAACTTTGATCGCATTTTATCCAAAAGGCGATCGCAAAAAATATTATTGATATCTTATATAACAAAGGCTCAGTATTTTACTCTCCAAGTAAAACCTTTATTTCTGTACTAGTTTTAGCGAATGCCTAGAGGAAACAGCTTTCATTTTCAAGTTAGTAAATTGTCCGATCGCCTTTACCAATTCTTGCTGATCTGGTTGCAAATTCAGTTGTTCTAGAGCTTGATTCATGTTCTTACCAGCCCGGAGATTATGAGCAAGTTGGGCACGTTGGGATGTGTTTAAGACTGCCTCAATTTCCCTATTTCTTCTCTGACGCACAGCCTGGAGTTGTTGGCTTTGTAGAGGAGTCAGGTTAATCACCGACGAGGTGGAGTAGCTTGCAGTTTTGGTAGTTTGGGCAAAAATGACACCAGAAGTAGTATGGAGTTGAACGGGTGCAGCTAAGGCAATTCCCGGCATGAAGAGAACAAAGAAAAGAATATTAAGTAACACAAAAAGCCGTTTTGTCAAGTGAATTCCCATATTGATAAATGCCTATATCTAAATTTAATGCTCAGATATAGTTAAGCAATTTTCAAGTCTTAATTTTGGAATCTTGAATTTATCCACTCCCAAGAGTCCGTACAAGTAGTATAATAAAATACATATTACACTAGCCTTAAGTAAGGTGGACACTATTTACTGATATTAATGACCTCGATTTTGTTACCTGTACGAGTGCCCACCTCCGGTAATTCGGGAGCATCTCACTTTCGGAAAAAGCGTTGTCAAACCTCACCCTAACCCCTCCTTAGTAAGGAGAGGGAGCAAGAATCTTGTTTATCATCTGGTATATTTGCTTTCATTGAGATGCTCGTCGGTAATTCTTCCTTAATTAGGAATTAGGATCAGACCTTCTTATTCTGTCAATTTCTCGTTGTAATTCTTCAATTTGACGGCGTAAAGTTTCTGTTTCATTTGTGGAAGATTTGGCTGCAACATTTACAGATCCTGATGCGGGCGATCGCTGATAATTTCCGCGGCGAATTTGCTGATATTCTTCGGATACTGCCCACGCTCGTAAGTAATGCAAGCGTTCAACTGGGAATGGATGGCTCAACATTGTACCCTGAGCGCCACTGTACATGAAGAATTTATACACCTGATTCAGTCCATCTTCATCCAATGCCTGATAATTTTCTGACTGCTTGATAAATTCTTGTAAACTACATTCATTGGCATATTTGTTACTACCGCCAGAGACTTTCATCATTAAAGACATCACGGGATTCAAGTCATCCATCACTAGTAGGGCGGCGCGATCGGACGATAACTCAGCTTTCCGCCGCCACTCAAAAAAGGCGTAAATCAAGCCCTGAGAGACAAAATTACCGATGCCGAAGGTCAATTCTCCCAAGGCAGAAGCAGCACTCATCGCCCACATCGCCATTTGAATTAAAATAGTATGACCACATTTAATATGCCCCAGTTCATGGGCTAACACCGCCCGAATCTCGGCTTCGTCTAGTAAGTCTAGTATCCCTGTATTTATGACTATGTAAGGATTCTCTTGCCCCAGCGCATAGCTATTTGCTTGGGGATTTTGCGAGACAAACAGTGTCGGTTCTGGGTAAATATCCAAATCTCGGACGCATTCCCGAAACATCTGGTAAATAGTGGAATATTGACGCGGCCCGACTTGGATGGTGTTACCCATTAGATAGACTAATTGAGGACGTTCGTAAATAAATTCCACAAATTTACGAGCGATTAAATCAAATCCGGGTAAATTTCGTAAAGCTTGCTCGGCTTGGCGATCTAGTGGATGCCTGAAGGCTTCGCTGGAAATTCCTGTGTAAGTTGGCATAATTTAAGGTAATTGGTAATTGGTGAGCCAGTGCGGTCTTCTCCCAAGGGGAGACGCTAAAAGCGATGGGGGTTTCCCCCATGAGCAACTGGCGAATCCGAAGGGTCATTAGTTTTGGACTAATGAGAAAGGACAACATAATAGAAATGGGGCAATTGGAAGTAAAAGTAACTTTGTATGGGATTAAAAGCGTGTGAT
>NZ_JBTYKD010000422.1:0-16202 GCF_054880495.1 Nostoc sp. | reverse complement strand
TTTGTGTGAAATAGTATTACATCTATCCCAACTGATTTGAGATCATGCTGACATCAACGGCTAACTTTTTGCCCAACTTGAGCAACTGAAGACACTGATTATCTCCCTGATTCCCAAAGTTAGTAACACACACTGGCGCTATCTGACTTTGCAGACAACTAAAGTATAGTTCTTGCGATCGCTGTAGGGAAATGTCAATATTTAGTTGATCCCCGACATCAATCAACCGCTCCAATAGTTGGATATCTGCATTAAAACTACCATTGGCATCGTGCAATAATTGCCAGAGCGATCGCGCAATTAATTGTTCTAACATCTGCTTACCGTCGGGAATATTCAGTTGACAACGCAGATGTTTTGCTTCCGTAGCGATCGCTTCCAATTCTAAGATGTGATTCCAACTCTTTTGGGGATCAGCGATATCTTGCTCAAGCGATCGCAATGTCATCAAACAGCGATGCCCTAAAGCAATATCTGCTGCAACCTGCAATTCTTGTGGCACTGCTAGTTCGTCTCGATGAAACGCCATCAGCACACCATAATTATCGCGGTACGCTTGGGTATACAACTGTCCTAAACGTGTCAATGTTTCCTGACTCAGCAGCCGCATAATCCGGTGGCGTTCTTCAGCAAATAGATTTTGCAAGTTGAAAGCTTCTTCCCCAAATAGCTGTGTCATCACCAAGATAGAATGAGCCGCACTAGCTTGTTGCAATCCCCCAAACAGCTTTTCTTTTAATTGGCTGTAGTTACGCCGCCCAGTAAATTGTTGAATGCAGCAGTGGAAATCCCAGCCTCCCAAATGCAGAACTGCAAAGACCAAATGCTCGCTTTCCCAAGTAATCTCTGATACCAGTTTTAAATTTCCCACAGCCAGAGTTAGCGATCCCATCCGTTGCAGTTGGTAATCTAGTTCATTGGCAGCGTAGCAATAAACCCGCTTGTGGTAACGCTGAGACTGTTTATCAGCAGCATCTTTTTTCGGCAAAGAATTGTGCGTCTCTGCTGGTTTCTGATTGCTAAACAGGGAAGTAATGGCGTAATGGGCTGCTACTTGCTTAAAGCCAAGTTGGGCAGTTAGCACCAGTTGCCGATAAATTTCGCCACCGTGTTTGAACTGATCTACATTACTGGGGGCTAAACTAAGACGTTTGACGAAGCCTTTTTCTAACTGCACACCTGCCACATCCCCTGCCAATTCCAAAGCACGGGCGGCATAGCGCAGAATTTGCGTCCCCTCTGGACGGGAAATTTCTTCAAAAAACCAACCGCAACTAGTGAACATTAACAAAGCGTGACGCTGCATTTCTAACAGGCGTAAAGCGTCTACTTGTTCGGCGGCTGTTAGTTTGTGGGTTTGATGACGGGAGAGAAAACGGTTAACATTGGCAGCAGAGCGATCGCGCATCACTTGGATATATTCATCTCGTGCTAGCCAGGGATCACGAAATAACTGTCTACCATGTTCCTCATACACCTCAGTTAGCTGATCCCGCAGCCAATTCAGGGCATCACGCAAAGGCCGACGCCATTTCTGATGCCAAACACCGCCTTCTCCACCGCAACCACAATCATCTTCCCATCTGCCGACACCGTGGGCGCAACTCCAGGCGGTGACTGACTTCAATTCCACTTCCCAATCAGGAGAATTTAAACTGAGGTAGTGGGCGAAGTTCGTCACCTTCCAACCCTGTTGGGGAAACTCTTTAGTAAAGGCGTAGGCTAAAGTTTTCTCAGTTCCCTTTTTGTGGTGTCCAAAGGTTTCCCCATCTGTCGCCACAGAAATCAACTGAGCTGGACGATGATCCCCACGCACTGCTGAACCGATACGTCCGGCAAAGTGACTGGAATTATAAACGACATCACTAAAACCCATGTCCCGCGATATCGGGCCATCGTAGAAGAAGATATCAATGTAGGGTTTGTCATTTGTCATTTGTCCTTGGTCATTTGTTTTCTTTGACTCTTGACTATCTTTCAAATAACAACGATAGGGACGGGTAGAATCAATCTGACTACCACCGACTTCGATCGATTCAGGATGGGGATGATCTTGAGTGGGCAGGGGACGACAACGTAGTGCTTGAGAGGGTGCAAGGATAATGAAGCGAATACCTTCAGCAACAAGAGCTTCTAGGGTGGCGTAGTCTACAGCAGTTTCCGCTAGCCACATACCTTCGGGAGCGCGGCCAAAGCGGGAGCGGAAATCTTCTATACCCCAGCGAATTTGGGTATATTTGTCGCGTTCATTCGCCAGAGGCATGATAATGTGATTGTATACTTGGGCGATCGCATTCCCGTGACCATGCAAGCGATCGCTACTTTTCCTATCCGCCTCTAAAATCCGTTGATAAACCTCCACATCGTAGCGTTCTAGCCACGACATCAGCGTTGCCCCAATATTAAAACTAAAATACTCATAATTGTTGACGATCTCCACCACTTCGCCTTGGTCATTTAACACTCTGGCAAAGGCATTCGGGCGATAGCATTCCCAATGAATCCGTTCATTCCAATCATGGAAAGGCGCAGCGCTTGGTTGGCGTTCAATTGCGTCCAGATAAGGGTTTTCCCTTGGTGGCTGGTAAAAATGACCATGCACCGTCACATAAACACCATTAGCCTTTCTCAAGGGATCGGTTTCTTTGGTGTTATGGGGATCTGAATGTAATGTTAACGTTGAGCCAGAGCTAGCTGGCATTTGGGCAGCAGAAGTCATGTATATTTATCCAAAACAAAAAACTTGCAGTTGCACCGAAAACGTTGTGCGTAAACCTTTCTCCAATGGTTTTCACACAAAATCCGTTATAAACAACAACTATGGAATCCAACCAAATTTTTGACAAAGTGGTTTTATTGTAGGGGGAAATCTGCGTTATCGCATAGCCCTTTCCCTGAAGGCTCAAAGTAATTAGCCATTGAACAAAGCCTCAGTTAGGGGTTTTCTCTTCTATAGCGCCAATCCAAATTTTAATTGTCTTTTAATTTATTAAACCCCATTTCTGGTGTAAAACTTTGGCTCAAATTCATACTTTTGCAACAAAATATTACAAAAACTCATTATATCGCAATCTTATTTTACATAATATCCGCAGCAATGAACTGAAAACAGTAAAATTTCTGAATTGGTCTACAGACGGTTGAGAGTATCCTATGGGAGTAATCAGTGCTGAGTTATAGAGGCAATACCCTGCCGTCAGCTAAAGCTACATGAATTGCCCCTACAACTCTCCGATGAGATACCCTCAACTCAAGACAACAAATGTCAACTAAAAACATTATTTTTCTGGTTTTATTACTGTTTATCCCAGTTTCTCTAGCAGCCCACTTTCTGGAGTGGGGAGAATTGATAGTTTTCATTACAGCTGGATTAGCAATTTTGCCCTTAGCAGCTTGGATGGGTACAGCCACCGAAGAAATTGCTGTGGTAGTCGGGCCATCATTGGGGGGCTTGTTAAACGCCACCTTTGGCAATGCTACAGAACTAATCATCGCCCTAATAGCGCTGAACGCTGGGTTAATAGATGTAGTCAAAGCCAGTATCACGGGATCGATTATTAGCAACTTACTACTGGTGATGGGTTTTTCCATGCTTTTGGGAGGACTGCGCTACAAAGAACAGACATTTCAGCCAATTGTGGCGCGGGTGAATGCTGCTTCGATGAATTTGGCGGTGGTTGCCCTTTTGATGCCAACGGCGATGAATTACACCTCTCAAGGAATTAACGAACAAACACTGCAAAACTTTTCTATTGCTGTTGCTGTAGTATTAATCTTGGTTTATGGTCTAACGTTGCTATTTTCGATGAAAACCCACTCCTATTTATATGATCTGGGTGTAGCGGAAATCGAAGGAGAGGAAATCTCTCATGCTAAACCCAATATGGCATTGTGGATTGGCGTGCTGCTAGGATGTACCTTACTAGTGGCAATTGAGTCAGAAATGCTAGTTGATTCTCTGGAGGTAGCCACATCTCAGCTAGGTTTGACAGCGCTGTTTACAGGGGTGATTTTGGTTCCCATCATCGGTAACGCGGCTGAACACGCTACAGCAGTCACCGTGGCGATGAAAGATAAGATGGATCTTTCCCTTTCGGTAGCTGTGGGATCAAGTATGCAGATTGCCCTATTTGTCGCGCCCGTCTTAGTTATAGCAGGGCGGATATTAGGACAACCAATGGATTTGGATTTCCAACCCTTTGAATTAGTCGCGGTGGTTGTGTCAGTGTTGATTGCAAACACTATTAGTTCCGATGGTAGATCGAATTGGCTCGAAGGCACTTTGTTATTAGCTACCTATATAGTATTGGGGTTTGCCTTCTACTTCCATCCAGTTATGGATGCTGTGGGGTAAGCTGCTACGCAGTGCGATCGCTCTTGATTATGGGTAAGTTTCTCCAGCGTTTTCAGCTAGCCTTTCTGATAATTGGCGAATCTAAATACCCTTTTGCCTGAGACAGGAGAAAATAGAAATATATAAGAGCGATCGCCTGTATGAGCTACTGCCTTAATCCTCATTGTTCCAAGGCTGAAAATCCTGATGATCTCAAGTTTTGCCTGACTTGCGGTTCCAAGTTACTCCTCAAAGAACGTTACCGCGCGATCAAACCAATTGGACAAGGTGGTTTTGGCAAAACCTTCTTAGCTGTGGATGAGGATAAACCCTCAAAACCACGCTGCGTAATTAAGCAATTTTATCCCCAAGCCCAAGGGACGAACACTCTTGCAAAAGCCGTGGAATTATTTAACCAAGAAGCGGTGCAGTTAGATCAATTGGGTAAACATCCTCAAATTCCCGAACTACTGGCATATTTTACCCAAGAAGATCGGCAGTATCTTGTCCAAGAATTTATCGACGGGCAAAACTTAGCCCAGGAATTAGCACATCAAGGTGCTTTTAGTGAAACGCAAATCTGGCAATTACTAAATGATTTATTATCAGTATTACAATTTTGTCACGCCAGACACGTAATTCACCGGGATATTAAGCCAGAAAATATTATTTTACGTAGCAGCGATAGTAAACTAGTATTAGTAGATTTTGGGGCTGCTAAATCTGCTACAAGCGCCGCCTTAAATCAAACTGGTACAAGTATTGGCAGTCCAGAATATGTTGCACCTGAACAAATGAGAGGTAGGGCTATTTTTGCCAGCGATATTTACAGTTTGGGTGCTACTTGTATTAATTTATTAACTGTGCGATCGCCCTTCGATTCCTATGATACCAACAACGGTACATGGGTTTGGCAGCAATACTTGCAAACTCCTGTTAGTAATCAGTTGAGTCACATTCTCAACAAAATGCTAGAAAGTATTCCAATTCGGCGTTATCAAACAGTTGATGAAGTTATTAAAGACTTAAATAAACAGTCAAAAATAGCAGCCACGCCAGCGATAGCGGCAAAACCCATCCCTCAATCACTACCCAATTCACCACCCACTTTTGTATCGAAATCTCCTAGTCAAGTTGAGAAAGAATTAGAGGAAATGAAAACCCAATTTTTGGGTAGCAGCAAACCTCAACCAAATAAAATACAGCCACCAAATCCAATATCTCAGCCTTCTATTAAAAGCAAAATAGATGAAGAATTAGAAGAATTAAAAGCTAAATATCTTGGTAATAATAACCCCTAAAATCATTTAGCCTAGATTATTTTATCCTCAGAGTGATTAAAGAGGGTTAATTAAGCCCAGACGGTAGGTATTATAAGCTGTAGCACATTTAATTGGTACATATAGCAATTTTAAATCATTCGTAATAAGTTAGATCCCCGACTTCTTTGAGAAGTCGGGGATCTGGAGAGTGTAAAACAACTGAGATTGAGACAGTCATTACCCTCTTGCTGAAATGATTATTATTCTGATTAAGTTTGATTTTTTAAGAGTGCTGGTAAAAATACTCTTAAAAAGAAAGTGACTCTGAAACTCAGAGCCACTTGTAAGATTTATTCTGAAACAGTCTAAACTTTCTCAATACATTGAGAATTTAGATACGTGAAAGTTTACTTTTTAGCTTCAGCAATTGGTACCCATTCAGTGTGGAAACTTCCGGGCTTATCTAGACGCAGGTAAGTATGTGCGCCAAAGTAGTCGCGTTGTGCTTGAGTTAGATTTTGAGGCAAGCGATCGCGCCGATAGCTGTCAAAATAATCCAAGGATGCGCTAAATGCGGGTACTGGAATTCCCAGTGTTGCAGCAGTCGCAATCACTTCCCGCCAAGCTGTTTGTCTGTCGAGAATTGTCTGCTTAAATTCAGGAGCTAATAACAGATTAGGTAAAGCTGGATTTTCGCTAAAAGCCTTCTTAATCTTATTCAAAAAGCGAGCGCGAATAATACAGCCACCTTTCCAAATCCGCGCCATTTCGCCCAGATTCAAATTCCAGTTATATGTCTTGGAAGCTGTAGATAGCAACGCCATCCCTTGAGAGTAAGAACAGATTTTTGAGCAATAGAGAGCATCGCGTACTTTGTTGATAAAGTCCTTGGTTTGCCCGTCATACTTCCCAGTGGGGCCTGTGAGGACTTTCGATGCTGCTACCCGCTCTTCTTTAATCGAAGATATAATCCGGGCATTAACTGCTGCTGTAATTGTGGGAATAGAGACTCCCAATTCCAACGCAGTCTGCACAGTCCAGCGCCCAGTTCCCTTTTGACCGGCAGCGTCAACAATCAAGTCCACCAAGGGTAGATTTGTTTCTGGGTCAATATATGGGAAGATATTCTTCGTAATCTCAATCAAAAATGAATCGAGCTCATCGGTGGTGTTCCATTCAGAAAACACCTCATGTAGCTGATTATGGTCTAATCCAGCGACATTTTTCAGCAAGTCGTAGGCTTCAGCAATTAGCTGCATATCGCCATACTCAATGCCATTGTGTACCATTTTGACATAGTGACCAGAACCACCAGGGCCAATGTAGGTTACACAAGGGCCATCATCGACTTGGGCAGCAATTTTGTTAAAAATTGGTGATAGAAACTCATAAGAGCTTGTTGTACCTCCAGGCATCAGAGATGGGCCATTCAGCGCCCCTTCTTCACCGCCACTGACACCCATACCAAGATACCGAAGCCCAGCCGGTTCTAATTCCTGAGTGCGTCGTTCCGTGTCTTCAAACCAAGAGTTGCCACCGTCGATAATGATATCGCCTTCCTCTAACAAGGGTTTGAGTTGAGCAATCACCGCATCAACTGGCTTCCCAGCTTGCACCATTACTAGAATTTTGCGAGGACGTTCCAATAAGGCAACGAATTCTTCTAGAGTAAAGGCGGCTTTGACGTTCCTTCCTGGCGCGCGCTGCGCCATAAACGCATCCGTTTTTTCTCGGGAGCGGTTGTAAACTGCAATTGGGAAGCCATTGCGCTCCACGTTGAGAGCGATGTTCTCACCCATAACGGCTAATCCAATCACACCAAAGCTTTGTAGTGTCATAAAAAATTTCTGGCTAACTCTTGCAGATCCTTTTACCTATAAGGGTAGTCCGAGATTTTCCCTTCTCCCCTAAAGAAGACCTTAAGACTTGAAATAAACGACAAAAATCCCCAACTAACAGGGATAATTAATTTTGAATTGTATCTAAATCAACAATTAACTTGCAAAATTGAAATAATCAAAGGATGCAGTAAGGAGTAACCAAATAATGCTGGCATATGTCCTAGCTTTGGTGGTCGGTGTTGGTAGTTTAGCCATTTATATAGCAGCTTTCTTTTTTCCAGAAATCCACCGCAAGAATGACTTTATTTGGAGTGGTGTAGGACTGTTCTACGCCTTAGTCTTATGGGTGTTTGCACCACGTATTACTGGGGGTTTGTTGCTGGGTCATCTGGCTAGTGTGGCTCTTTTGGTCTGGTTTGGCTGGCAAACTCTATCATTACGTCGGCAACTGACGCCACAGGTACAACAAACCCAAATACCCAGTCCTGAGACGGTGAAAACTGGCATTCAGCAACAGGTGAATAAGTTGTCCCTTCAAGAACGGCTGGGCCAGTTGCAAAAAGGTCTTGGTAGCACCGTTGGTGGCGTGAAAGACAAGGTGCAACAGACTGTGAGTCAAAAGATACCCACAATCCCCAAACCTGAAGACATTGCCTCTGTTCTGACTGAGAAACCTGCTGTTGAGATTATTGACAAAACTACTGTCATACCCGAACAACCAGCAGAAGAGACAGTTACTACCAACACCGAAGCAAAAATCGAGACTGTACCGGAAGCGATTCCACCACATCCCCCATCTCCTGAATTGGTGAAAGCAGCGCAAGCAGATGCTGAAACTGAGGACAAGCAACCGATTTCTGTAGAAGAAGTTGCTCCAGATGCAGTACTTGCTCCCCTGGCAGAAACGCCATCGGAACAAATACCACCGAATAATCGGGCTAGTTGAATTAAGTGAAACCCAGCGTTAATCTAATATGATGTTGGGTTTCACTCAACTTGTTTTAATCTTCTGCCACAAATCAGCTGAAACAAACCTAGATAAATGACTAACATTAGTTGTTGCGATGCCTACGGCGGCAAGCTACGCAACATCTGCACCGATAATAGTTACAGCTTGGGCTACTAAAATTATGTCATCGTCAATCGTCTGATCAACTTCTGCCCAGAATAATCCAGCTTCTGAGAGTACTTGGGAGGATATTCAAGAGATAAATGTCACTAATCTACAAGTATTAATTATTTATTCAATTTAAACGCACCTGCTAAAAGTTAGGTGTTGCTTGAACCAACAGGTACAGAGACATTTGCTACAGAGGTATTATTTAGGATAGGCTGGCGGGTTTTCAAATCAAATTTGAAGCCATGTGGCAAAATATGAAGCTTTGCTCCGCAAATCGCTAAAGACTCATCCTTCAAAATTTCGTTCAAATTGTTATAGGTAACTTCTGAATCATCAACAATTGTGACAGCACCTTCACCAATTACTTCAATTTGGTTATCTGTCACTACCATCGCAGTATTCTCGTCAATACCAAATCCCAAAACAGCAGGTTCTAGTATTAAAGCTGAAATTAAGCGTCCCAAACGTCCACGCTGGGAAAAATGCTGGTCAATTACCACCCCTGGTAAAAATCCCATACCTGGTCCCATTTCGACAGTTTCAATGCGAGGATGTGTCTGCGAATCACCTTCCACGATCATTTTATCTGGCATCACGGCAGCGCCCGCGCTTGTGCCTGCAATAACTATACCTTCAGCGAAGCGTTTGTGAATCGCTGCATCAATTTCGGTATCCTTGAGGATGCTGGTAATACGAGCTTGGTCTCCCCCAGTAAAAAATACCCCAGTTGCTTTATTAATTGCTTCCAATGCGGTAGATGAAGATGCATCTTCACGGGTTTCTGTATCCAGAATCCGAACATTCTCGGCTCCCAGGCGCTGAAAAACTCTAATATAATTTTCTCCCACTTCTTTTGGTAATTCTGTCGCCGCCGTGATAATTACAATATATGCCTTCGTTCCCCCAGCGCGTCGCATAAAGTCCCGCAAAATTAGGCAATCTCCCTCCTTGTCTTCAGCTCCTCCAATAATTACCAACTGCCGTTTGGGATTACTTTCCACCATGATGCCTCCTAATTTGAGTTAATAAATTTTACTAAACCATGACAATTCCAACTATCAAATCATCCCTTTGGTAGATTACTTGATTGAAGGTAGGATTAAAGTTGGTTTGCGATCGCAATTAAACCAAAAGATTTTTCCGAAAAATTACAGATAAAACTATCCTCAAAATTAATTTACTCATACTTAATAAAATCCACAGCGTCAACTACCTCTAGAGATATTTTCTAGAGGCATTGTTGACTATCTTGGTAATTGCCGATTGGAAATTTATCAGGCGATCGCAAGTAATTGGTATAAACTCTAGCTGGGTGCAATTAGATATCTAATGACAATTCCTAATGAATGCGACTTCTGTAAAGCAAGTTAGTTAAGAAAAAACGTGCTTGTTCTAGTGGGAGATGCCTAGGTTTGCCTTGGTAGACAATTTGATACTCATTTATGTCTGCCCCATCACCATGCCCAGAGATCAGCTTTAGGTGAAAAGCTTCCTCAGCAAGTTCTCGAATTTCATCTCTTAGAGCAGCTTGTGTGCTATTCATACTTTGCTGTCTTTTCAATCAATACCCTAGATTCATTTATATATACATATTATTTGGTAGGTGTTGCACCTTTCAAAGGTTATATCTTTGACGCGTCATAAGGATGAATTGAGTGTTATTTATTCTTTGCTAAAGAAGGGGGCTTTAATTATG
Organism: Nostoc sp.; assembly: GCF_054880495.1. Taxonomy (NCBI): domain Bacteria; kingdom Bacillati; phylum Cyanobacteriota; class Cyanophyceae; order Nostocales; family Nostocaceae; genus Nostoc; species Nostoc sp. The sequence goes on along the minus strand of NZ_JBTYKD010000422.1, from coordinate 5,950 downwards.
CCTTGAGATAGTTGAAAATATTTACTAAAAGAGTTATTCTGGGTTCGGAATTAGAGTAATGGCTTTGCCATCACTCTCCAAAATTAATCTAAATCAATCTACAATTAATAAGTCTGAGTAACTATAACTCAGCATTTAAATTTCAGGGTGTTTAGCCAAAGGTTCGTAATCAATGGTTCTGCAAAAAAGCAGTGATTTAGTCCGCATTAATGCTAGAAGAACGGATGTCTTCGATATTTTCAACTTCAAGCATTATATCGGCCCCAACCCCTATTTAGATACAGGGGCGCTAGTATTTGACTTGGCTCTAGTTGACTCTCGAAAGCCTTTGCCCATTGAAGATTACATTGCAAGCATTGGCGTAGAAGCAAAGCGGCTTGTCGAGAGACATGGCTATGCACACTTGGCCAGCCAAACCTACGAATCCCATGCCCATCTATTTGCCCAAGTTGTATCCGAAGTCGCAAAGCTGGATATGGATTTGCACCTTAACCATTGGAGTGTCAAGCCATATCCAAATTGCACGCGGATTAGTGTCCAATCACTACATGAACGCACAACTAAAGAAGTAGTTTATTTTGTTTGGGATTGGTTTGAAGCCATTACCCAAGACGAAGACTTTAACTTTGATGAACAGCTAGTAAAGCTGCAAAATAAATTCCGCGCATCTGTCTATGGTGGTCCCACAGTTTACGCCCTATTGCGAACAGCCTACGAAAAAGGTATTCCCGCCTTTTATTTGTGGGAAGAAGGATTGATGCAATACGGCTTGGGAAAAAAACACGTTCGGGGAGTAGCAACAACATTTAACTGTGATAGTCATCTAGATTCGGAGTTCACCACCCGTAAAGATGACTGTAAGGCATTTTTGAAAACCTTGGGTTTCCCAGTGCCTGAAGGTGATATTGTCTTTTCCGAAAAGGAAGCCTTAGCCGCAGCCAGACAAATTGGCTACCCAGTAGCAGTTAAGCCAGTGGTAGGTCACAAAGGAATTGGCGTCACGGCTGATGTGCAGGACTCAAAAGAACTGGTATCTGCTTATAATAGGGCACTGGCAGCGATTCCCGAAGATCAGCTAACCCGGATAATTGTTGAGAAAAGTATTTCCGGATCAGATTTTCGTTTGTTGTGTGTCAATGGTAGATTCGTTGCCGCCACAGAACGCCGTCCAGCATCGGTTGTTGGTGATGGCTACTTAACGCTTGCAGAGCTAATCCGCCTAGAAAATCGCAAACCTGCACGTTTAGACACGCCAACCTCGCCGATGAGTAAAATTCAGATAGATGAAGCGATGCAACTCTACCTAGAGGAACAGCGCTTATCATTAGATAGCGTGATTGAGAAGGAACGTACTGTTTATCTGCGTAAAGTCGCCAATCTTTCAGCCGGAGGTATAAGCATTGATGCAACCCCGACAGTTCATGCTGACAATATTATCTTGGCGCAAGATATTGCCCAACATTTCCAGCTGACTTGCCTTGGGATTGATGTCATTACCAAAACTCTCTCAGAATCTTGGAAGTCGAGTAATTTTGCTATCCTAGAAATCAATGCTGCACCAGGAGTTTTAATGCATCTTAAACCTTCTGTTGGTGAAAGCGTTGATGTGCCTTCTCATATTTTAGAAACCTTTTTTGAGTCGGGTACAGATGCCAGGATACCAATTATTACCTTTAATAAAATCTCAGTTGAAGAACTGCAAGCAATGATTGACCATATCCTTTTGCAACATCCCAACTGGACAATAGGCGCTGTTTGTCGTGATGCAGTTTTTGTGAATCGCTCGAAAAAAGTATTAAGCAAAAATTACAACAGCAACGTCCAAACTTTGCTGCGTCATCCCAAACTTGATTTGCTGATTGCCGAGTATACGGAAGATATCCTAGATGAAGAGGGTATGTTTTACCAGAGTAGTAATATCGTAGTTTTGGATAATCCCACCGAAACTGAGATGATGCTGGTGCGGGATGTCTTCGATGGTTCGACTGTAGTGATTAGAAAAGGCAACGGTATTTCTATTCGTCGCAAAGGGTTGATTGAAGATTATACTTTGGCTGAAGATGAACCATTTACACGGGTTTATTTGAAAGAAACTGGAGCGATTTTGTGAGCTAATTGACACTCCCCGCGATAAATCGACGGGGATTCTTGGTTCAACGAAACGACTTAACCTAGAGTCCTTGCATATAAGGAAAAAGTAAAATTAATTGCTCAAGGTGTTGATCCTTGCCTGAAATAGGGGATACTTATTTAAGTAAATAAGTTCGCTAAAATCTAGATATGTTTGCCATCAAGCGAGTGGTAATGTGATGCATATTGCTTTTGATGACTGATAACATTCATTGCTATCTTCAACCAATCGATATAAGTCTGTTCTCTTCGGATCACTAACTCCAGCACCAGCCTTTGCATCACCTGCTCACGGTTGGCAGACTCATCACTGAGTGATGGCAAATCGATGATTTCACATTCAGCAAGCTTTTTGCTTCGAGCCGCGACTTGTTGCTCTAGTAGGTGAATGGTGGTTTCATTCGACAACTGATCTGCAAAATGCAGTTGGAGGAGCAAAGGTTCTCGGATAGTCGGTAAGGGCTGATGAGTTCCAAGCCATCGGGCGAATTCGGCTTTCCCTGGCTCCGTCACACTGTAGACTTTGCGGTTGGGGCGATCGCGCCCAATCTCAATCCTATAGGTAATCCAGCTTTGCTCAACTAGCTTATCAAGAGTTCTGTAAATTTGTGCCTGGTCTGCTGGCCACAAATGGGCAATACATTGATCAAAGCAACTCGTTTTCAGGTCGTAGCCCGTCATTTCTTGCTGCTGAAGAAGACCTAGAATTACATACGCTAGGGACATGAAGACAGTTTTCCCATAATTGACATTTTCTCGATCGCTTCTACACTATGTACTTCTTATTAAGTTTATGCTAATATATGAGTAATCCAATATTAGATATAACGGCTATAAAAAGATATGTTAATTATAATGCTTCTTAGCAAGGAAACCAAATACATGAACTGAGGTTGGGCAAATGGCTAATGGTGCTGTTTGTAGAAGACAGTCAGGAAGTGGCGATGTATCTTAAGTGCCGCTCCCGTACCCCTATGAGGAAGCAAGCTATGTGGAGCGTCTTGTTGGCGGAGCCTCTGGTAGAGAAAAGAAGGGAAAGATAAAGTTCTGATCAGAGCGCCAAGCTTTCTAACGAGCATCTACGCCACCATTGGATATGCTATTCATCGCTAGCGGATCACTCAATAAACCAGTTATTCGCTACAGTTTATGGGTGATGAATACCGACGCAGAAATTATTTAAGCGATCAAAGACTATTGTAATGAGAGGATGGATAACATTGACTTCTAACATACTTTTACAAAGAATACGTCAACATCAATATCTGCGTGATTTACGAAACAAATTACTCCACCTTCACAAGATGTTGCTGGAGACAGAACGCATTGCCTACGAACAGGTTAGTGGACGAGTATCAAGCGGAGAACTACTTCAGCTTGTGATCGCTCATGAACAATTTGCTTGGCTACATCGCATTTCTGAGGTGGTTGTGCAAGTTGATGAAATGCTCGAAGCAGATGAACCGATATTGCTGGAGGATTTCCAAAAGTTGATTGCTGATGTCCGCACGCTGATTATACCCTTAGAGACGGGTAATACCTTCGAGAGAAAATATTACAACGCTCTCCAGCGCGAACCTGGTGCGGTGTTGGCACATGCGGAGATATCAAGATTTCTCACGTCTGAGGTTTAAGGGTAACTTAGAGCGATTTTTAACAAATAAATTACTACTACTTGTGGGGTGGGCAGCGTTCGACTGAGCGCTCACGCCGAAGTCTTGCCCGCCTTTGGTTATGGGCACGCGAGACGCCCACCCCACAAGAAATTATTGGATGTTTTTTTATTTGGAAGTCCCTTAAACTATGAATTATCAATTATCAATTATGAATTATGTTGACTTTTCACGGTAAGTTCTCTTGTATCAGATAAGGTGGTCATGAATAATATAGAGGAGAAGCTTTGCTCCGGCGTAGCTCGCCGCAGGCATCACTAGCCTGAGATTCAAATCCTAGTCTAATAAGTAGGCAACATAATTAATTACATAATGTCATTGCAAATGCACCAAACCAAAATAAAGCGATCGCTTCGCTCCGTTCGCAATGAGTGTAAATATTTTTGTTTATCTACTTAACGAGGCTTTGAACTCCGTTAACGAGTCTTTTAGCTCCGTCAACAAGGCTTTGATATCATGTCCGGTTGATTAGGGACTAATACTTATTGTGGGGTGGGTGTCTCACCCGCCCATAGCTAAAGCCGGGCAAGATGCCCACCCCACAAGTAGTAGTAATTTATTTGTTGGAAATCCCTTAGTGAGTCTTTTTTTATTAAAAATAGATAGAGCGATCGCTTGAAATTTGCGATCGCCATAATATCATCTGCGGTTAAACACAAGTCAATTGCGATCGGAGCGTGGCAATGTCAAACCCTGATAATTGCTTAACTCCACTCGTTGCGATGCGATCGCATATTACAAGTAATTTGCTGGATTTGATTTGGCAACACCTGCCCTAGAGATTTATTTCCCCCGTTTTTGCGGTTTAACTGCATACCCGTACGCCAAAGCCCAGTTTGGTTCCTCATCCAAGTGGCAACGCGCACGAATCGACCAATATGGATCGCGGAGCATTTCTCGACCGATGAGAACCAAATCTGCACACCCACGAGTAATTATTTGGTTAGCATACTCAGCCTCAGTTATCATCCCCACAGCCCCAGTCTTAATCCCAGCCTCCTCTCGGATTTTGGCAGCAAAAGGCACCTGATAACCTGTCTGCACGGGAATTTTGGCATGAGGTACTAAGCCTCCTGTGGAAACATCGATCAAATCAACACCTAATAGCTTTAGTTCCCGGGACAATATGACTGACTGCTTGAGATCCCAACCTCCCTCTACCCAGTCGGTAGCAGAGATACGCACAAAAAGCGGCATCCCGCTTGGCAGAACATCTCGCATTCTTTTTGTTACCTCCAGCAATAAACGCATTCGGTTCTCCAAGGAACCTCCGTAACGATCTGTTCGTTGATTAGTTAGCGGCGAAAGAAAGGAATGCAGTAGGTATCCATGAGCCGAGTGGATTTCGATAATCTGAAAGCCTGCTTGAACGGCACGCTGTGCTGTGGCAATGAAGGCTTGAATCACCTCTTCAATCCCATCCTCATCGAGGGGTATGGGAACCGGTCCGCCCTCTTGAAACGGAATTGGGCTTGCCCCGACTACAGGCCAAGCCCCTTGTTCAGGTGTCAGAGGTGTACCACCCAGCCAGGGAAGATTGCAACTCGCCTTCCGGCCAGCATGGGCTAATTGAATCGCGGCGATCGCACCCTGTTGGCCAAGGAAGCGTACAATCCGAGCTAGTGGTTCGATGTGTTCATCATCCCAAAGACCAAGATCGCCGGGGGTGATTCGTCCTTGGGGTGTGACGGCTGTCGCTTCGACTACAATCAGGCGAGTACCTCCAACAGCCCGGCTCCCCAAATGGACGAAGTGCCAATCGTTTGCGAATCCATTCTCTGCCGAGTATTGACACATTGGTGACATCGCTATGCGATCGGGCAGGGTGATATCTCGAATTGTCAGTGGACTAAACAAGTCTACTTCCGGTACATCCGAATCGTGCAGACTTGTTGAGTGACAACCGGGGGAATCTATAAATTCTAATTCAGTCTGGGGTGGGGATGATGGCAAAGTTGTTAGTTTCTCTGTAGTCATGCTGTTACTTTTACGTGCTTTGTGGATTAACACCCAGTATCCGAGTTAGCTCCTCAAAATCGATTTTGGATCAAGAGTTTCAGATATTGGGTGTCTGATTTTTGTCGCTTATCCAACGATTTTTAACCAATCCCCGTAATTCACCATCCCTCTATAGAGTGGAGAATTAC
>NZ_JBTYKD010000421.1:0-18914 GCF_054880495.1 Nostoc sp. | reverse complement strand
ACAGACAGCCCAAGACCAGGCTAATACTCAAATTACCAGTTCTGGCGACCCTAACGCTACACAAGATCAGGGCGCTATTAGTGGTAAGGCTAAGACTAGTGATGGTTCGGTATCAATTGCGGCTGGATTAGCACTGAATATCGCGACTTCTAGTACACAAGCTTCTTTAGCGGATGGATTAGTCATTAACACTCCCGGAGAGTTCAGACTAGCAACATCAAATGAAACAGACGCCTCAGCAATAGCAGATGGGACTGCGGTAGATGGTTCCAATAAAATAGGTATTGGTGCAGCAGTAGCTTTAAATATAGTCAATCTGACCAACACAGCCACAATCGGTGCGAGTACAACAGGAAACGCAAATGTTACCGCGAAAGGAATATCAGTCTCAGCTCAGATGAGTGACCCTAGTCTGGGTGGCGATGGGGTGAGTGACTTTACAGCTACAGCAACATCTGGAGCCGGAGCAAGCACAGTTGGAGTAGCAGGGTCTTTCGCCTTAAATTACATTGGGTCTAACTCCAGTTTGGCGTCAATTAACAGTGGCGCAATAGTAAATGCAGGTGGTGGAGATGTTAGCATCACAGCTCAGAATCAGACTAAAACAGCAACAACAGCAAATGCAATTCAAGCAGCAGGGTCTAGTAGTCCGAAAGTAGGGGTGGGAGCTTCTTTCGCTCTGGACTTAGAAATAAATAATAACGCTACAGCAACGATTCAAAATAATGTGACGTTGCTGAATGCGGGGAATTTAATCTTATCAGCGACATCGAATAATACTAGTACCACCAATGTACAAGCAGGAGGAGCAGGTGGTATTGCAGTCAGTCCCGCGGTGGGATTAACGATTGTTAATAACAATACCTTAGCGACCATTGGCGCGGGTGGTGTACTGACAGTAGGTAGTCTAAATGCCACAGCCCAACATTCAGGGAATAGCAGCACGACAGTTGATGCAACAGCCGCGGGTGATAAAGTTGGAATTGGTGCAAGCATCGCCCTGAACATTGTTGACGACAGCACCACCGCGACCACAGCCAGAAGTATTACAGCGACAACTGGAGGCGTGAGCTTTGGAGCATTTGCTTATGCCTCTACAGGAGCAACAGCGAAAGCCAGCGCCGCAGGTGCCGCACCACCAGCATCAACTGATAAACAACAGACAGCCCAAGACCAGGCTAATACTCAAATTACCAGTTCTGGCGACCCTAACGCTACACAAGATCAGGGCGCTATTAGTGGTAAGGCTAAGAGTAATAGCGATGGATCAGTATCAATTGCGGCTGGATTAGCACTTAACCTCGATACTTCCACAACATCTGCAACACTAGCAAGTAACTTAGTAATTAATGCAGTAGGAGAATTTACACTGAGTGCATCAAACGAAACAGATGGTTCAGCGATCGCAGATGGTAGCGCAGTAAATGGCTCAAATAAGGTAGGTATTGGTGCTGCTGTAGCACTTAATATTGTGACCGCTTCTAACCAAGCAACTTTAGGTAGTGGCGCACAAATAACAGCCCAGGGAGTTGCTGTTAAAGCTCAAATGAGTAACACTAGCCTCGGTGGTGACGGAGTCAGCGACTTCAATGCACAATCTACATCTGGAGCGGGAGGAACTACAGTTGGTGTGGCAGGTTCTTTTGCTCTGAATTACATCAATAACAGTAATCAAGCGGTCATCCAATCAGGTGCGAATATTAATGCAGGCTCTGGAGACATCACCCTGATTGCAGCAAACAACGAAGTAGATAATGTAAAAGCCACCTCAAAAACTACTGGTGGTAAAGTCGGTGTTGGTGCTTCCATAGGTATGAACCTGCTATTAAGCAATCAAGTTACTGCTGAGGTTCAAAGTGGCGTCACACTTTCAGGTAGTGGTGCATTAACCATAGATGCAACATCTGAGCGGATTGTGAATACAGATGCTGAAGCTGGGAGTAGTGGTGGTATAGCAGTTAGCCCCGCAGTGGCTTTAGCAATTGTAACTAATAACACTACTGCTCAACTGGGTTCTGGTTCTGGTACGCTGAACTTGACTGGTAATGTCAGTATCCAAGCTGAACATACAGGATCAGTTATTACGTCTGGTAATGCAACGGCTGCAGGTGACACTGTTGCAGTGGGTGCGATTATCGGAGTCAATGTAATCAATGATAATACGACTGCTACAGTGTTGCGGAACTTAACAACAAGTGGTGGTAGCGTAGTTATTTCATCAGATTCTAACCTGACCAGTAGTGCTGAGATTTTAGCGAGTGCATCAGGTAACAGCCAAAACGGCAGAAATGCTGATGATGAAGCATCAGCTCAATCAGGAAAATCACTACCAAAAGCACAAGATAGCGTTAACAGTGCTAATACTCAAGCCAGCAGTGAATCTAGTACACCTGGTGGATCTGGTGGTAGTCAAGGCGGTAGTGTTGGTGTAGCTGCAGCAATTGGTGTGAACTGGCAAATAGCTACAAACACAGCAACAGTCGGTAATAGTATAAATTTAATCACTGATGGCGGTGCAGTTACTGTCAGCGCTACCAATCAAACTAGTGCTACAGCCAGAGCTATAGGTACTAGTATGAGCAGTCAATCCAAAGCAAATGTCAGCGCTGCTGTAGGACTGAACGTTGCAACTATTACTAATACTGCCAGCATTGGTTCACAAACTATCATCAATGCTCAAAGCAGCAATGGTCAAACGGGTGATATCACGATTCAAGCAATCACACCAAATCAACAGAGCAACGAGTTTGTCGTTTGGGGGTTGGCTGCAGCAGGTAGCAGCAGTGAAAACAGCAAAGCCAGCGTTGCTGGTTCTGTTGGTGTTAACGTACTCAATTTTAATAACCAAGCCTCGATTGGAAATGGAGCGCAGCTAGCAACATCCGGCAGTGTCAGCCTTACATCCAATAGTCCCATCATCTTGCAAAACTTGGCGATCGCTGGGGCGTTTTCCGGAAGTAGTAGTGGTGGTGCTGTAGGTGCAGCCATTTCCGTCAATACCGTGACCCAGAGCACCACATCTGTCGTTGGTACAAACGTCTCCATAGATGCTTCAGGAAGTGTCAATATAAGTGCTACATCGTCAGTCAGCCCACGCACAGTACCTCTGCAAGACTTAATAGATGTGGTTGATGCCGTGTCTGGAGGTATAGCTTCAATTAACATCCCGAATGATGTCCTTAATGTTGTGCCATTCTCTTCTGTTGCTATCGGCGGTGCTGTTAGCGATGGCAAGCTAGGCGTTGGCGGCTCGGTAATCGTGGACATATTCAATGTAACTACAACTTCCAATGTCGGTAGTGGTGTGCAAATCAACCAAGGTGTAAACACCAAAGCGGGTGCGAACCAAAGCTTCAGTTTAACTGCTTCAGATAACACCAGTATCCAAAATGTTGCTGGTGGACTGGGTATAAGTACTGGTGCTGTGGGCATTGGTATAGGTGTGGATGTTGAGATCCTCAAGCGAAATGTCGGAACCTACATTGCTTCACTCACTCCAGGCGCAACCAAAGTCAGCGTTGCTCAGGGAGTTTCGATTCAATCATCCACTACTGAAAACATCTCCAATCTGACTCTATCGGGTGGTTTAGCTGGAAAAGTAGGCATTGGTGGTACGGTTTCAGTCAATAGTATTACAAATAGCGTTACAGCTGGTAGTTCAGGAACAATTACAACCCAAGGTAATGTAAATGTCACTGCAACGAATAACTCGACGATTCAAGCCCTGGCTGGTGGCTTCGCAGTTGCAGCTAGCCTAACTAGCGGTGGGAGCAAGGCCTCGATCGGTGCAGCAGTTGCATTAAACAATATCACAAGCACAACTCAAGCCACTATTGACGCAGCAAACGTCACAACATCAGGAGCCTTAAATATCAATGCGACTTCCACTGCTGGAATTACATCGATATCGATCGCAGGTAGTGGCTCAGTTTCCAAAGGTAGCAGTTCACTATCATTCGCTGCTGGCGCTTCCATCGCGATTAACACAATTAATAATTCCATTATCGCTGCGATCGACAGTGGTTCGACAGTTCAAGTTGGTGGACAGAACAGTCTGTCCATAGATGCCATAGACAACTCCACAATTAAGGGATTTTCCCTTGGTGGTGCATTAGCAGTTGCCGCAAGTGGTGGTAGCACGGGAGCAACGATCGCAATTGGAGTATCTGCTGCTACAAACACAATTAACAATACAACAGCAGCCTACATTGATAGTTCCACCGTTGGCTCATCGAATAATACCAATCTCAATCTTAATATCCAAGCTTTATCTACAGATACGATCAGTGCTCAGTCAATTGCTGTAGCAATTGCTGTAAGCCAAGGTAGCACTGGAGTATCTCTCAGTGGAGGTGGTGCAGGAGCAGGTAACTACATTCTTACAAAGACTAACGCCTATGTGAATAACTCTAACCTGACTAACAACATTGGTAATGTAGCGCTTACAGCAAATAACACTTCCACTATTGACGCAACAGTGGTAGCGATATCAGGCTCAATTGCTGTTGGTAGTAGTACTGGTGTAGGGGCATCGATTGGGGCTGCTGTCGCGAATAACTACATTGGCTATGATCAGAGCAGTAATCGCAATCCATCTCAAGTACAAGCCTATATCCAGAGTTCTAGTATCCAAGCTAATGGTGACCTCATACTAAATGCACTGGCAAATGAAAACATTACTGCCCAAGTTGGAGCAGGTTCCGTTGCAGTAGCAGCTTCCACCGGTGGAACAGGCCTAAGTGGCAGTGGATCGGGAGTTGTTACAACTAACAAGATTGCTACACAGATTCAAGCTTTTGTCAATGGTGATGGAGCGACGGGCATTCAAGCAAAATCTGCAACTTTAACAGCGACTGATTCCTCACAGATTGCAGCTAATGCTGGTGCAGCTTCCATCGCGGTCGCCGCAGCCAGTACAACTGGTGGTTCCCTATCTATTGGTGTAGCCGTCGCCACGAATTTGATCTCAAATCAAGTGGCAGCATTTATTAATAATGCTACCCATTCATTTAAGACAACCACAGGGGATATTACACTAACGGCTACTACGAATCCAACAATTTCAGCCACCTCTGTTGCTGCCTCCATCGCAGTTGGCGCTGCTGGTACTACTGGTGTAGGCATCAGTGGAGCAGGTGCAGCAGCAATCAACACAATTCTCACCAACGACAATGCTTATATCTCAGGTAGTGTGGTTACCAGTGCTGGTGCAGTCAACATCACTGCAACAAGTACGCCAACAATTAGCGCCTTGATTGCCGCAGTATCAGCTGCAGTTGGAGCCGGAGGAACTACAGGTGTGGGAGTCTCCATCGGTGCTGCTGTAGCTAATAACTACATTGGTTATGACGGTAGCACTGCTCAACCTACCATGCAACCTATTGGTGTACAAGCTTATATTCAAAATTCTAGTCTGACTGCAAATCAAGGATTAACATTAACAGCAACATCTAGCGGAAGTATTACCGCAGGGGTTGGTGCAGGGTCAGTTGCAGTTGGCGCTGCTGGTACTACAGGTGTTGCAGCAGGTGGTTCTGGAGTTGTAACACTCAACGATATTGCCACCTTAGTTCAAGCTTTTATTAATGGAGATGGAGCCACAGGTATTCAGGCGGCATCGATTGCTCTTAAAGCTAGTGATACCTCTAGCATTACAGCTAATGCAGGGGCAGCTTCACTCTCAATCGCTGGTGGTGGTACTACAGGAGTCGCCGTATCAATTGGTGTATCTGTCGCTAGTAATTTAATCTCCAACCAGATAGCGGCTTATGTGAATAACGCCAGCCACTCGTTGAAGACAACTACAGGGAATATTGCACTTTCCGCCACCAGCAATCCTACGATTTCAGCTATATCAGTTGCCGCTTCTCTCGCGGCTGGTGGGGGTGGTACTGCTGGTGTGAATATTAGTGGAGCAGGTGCAGCGGCAATCAACACAATTTTGACTAATACACTTGCTTATATAGCTGGTAGTGTAGTCACTAGTGCCGGGGCAGTTAGTTTAACGGCAACAAATACAGCAGCGATTAACGCCACAATAGCAGCAGTCTCAGTCTCAGCCGGTGGTGGTGGAACTGCTGGTGTAGGAGTATCGATAGGTGCTGCTGTTGCTGATAACTATATCGGCTATAACGGTAGCACTCGCCAACCTGCTCAAGTGGAGGCTTACATCCAAAATTCTAGCGTGACTGCTCCTGGTAACCTGACATTGACAGCACTCAACTCTGGAACAATCAACGCTGGAGTAGGTGCAGGTTCTGCAGCAATTTCTGGAGGAGGTACTGCAGGAGTTGCTGCTAGTGGTTCAGGAGTCAGTACACAGAATAGTATTGCCACTTTGGTGGAAGCGTTTATTGATGGAGATGGAGCTACAGGTATTCAGGCGGCATCAGTTACTCTCACGGCTAATGACACCTCTAGTATTACAGCTAATGCTGGAGCCGCATCTATCGCAGCATCCTTTGGTGGAACTGCAGGAGTTGCTTTGTCAATTGGGATATCCCTAGCTAGTAACTTAATCTCCAATCAAGTAGCAGCGTATATTAATAACGCCAGCCATTCGTTGAAGACAACTACAGGGGATGTCACATTAACTGCTAATAGTAATCCAACTATTCAAGCTATATCAGTTGCCGCTTCCCTCGCAGCTAGCTTTGGAGGTACAGCAGGTGTATCAATCAGTGGAGCTGGAGCTGAAGCCGATAACACGATCTTGACCAATACCGTTACTTATATTGCTGGTAGTGTGGTCAACAGTGCTGGTGCAGTTAGTTTGACAACAACTAATACAGCGGCAATATCTGCGACGATCGTCGCAGTGTCAGCCTCAGTTAGTGGTGGAGGTACAGCAGGAGTGGGAGTCTCCATAGGTGCAGCAGTTGCGACTAATTTGATTGGATATGATCAAAGCGGTAACAGCCTACCTGCCCAAGTAGAGGCTTATATTCTCAACTCCAGCGTCAACGCTGCTGGGGCTTTAACTCTGAGTGCGATCGCCCAAGAAACGATCAATGCTGGGGTGGGTGCTGGTTCAGCCGCAGTCAGTGGTGGTGGTACTGCTGGAGTCAGTGGTAGCGGTTCAGGAGTCAGTACAACAAACAAGGTTGGTAGCCTGATTTATGCTTATATCAACGGAGATGGAGCAACAGGTATTCAGGCAAAATCTGTAAGTCTCACAGCTAATGATACCTCAAGTATTACAGCTAATGCTGGAGCCGCATCTATCGCAGCATCCTTTAGTGGAACTGCTGCAGTTTCTTTATCTATTGGTGTAGCCCTAGCCCATAACGTAGTCACTAATCAAGTAGAAGCATATATCCAGAATGCCAGCCACTTCCTGAAGACGACTACAGGTGATGTGTTATTGTCTGCTACTACGAATGCAACTATTAATGCTGTAGCAGTTGCCGCTTCTCTCGCCGCTGGAATTTCCGGTACCGCAGGTATAGGAGTCAGTGGTGCTGGTGCTGAATCCACTAACAATATTTCAACTAAAACGGATGCCTATACTCAAGGCAGCGTGATCAACAGTGCTGGTGCAGTTAACATTAGCGCCACGAATAGCTCTGCAATTAGCGCGACAATTGCAGCTGCATCTGTGGCAGTGGGAGTTAGTGGCACCGCTGGAGTAGCAGCTTCCATTGGCGTGGCGATCGCTCGTAACGAAATTGGCTGGGGAATAGACCCAACCAATACAAGCTATAAGTACACTACTGGAAGTGGTAGGCAATCTCTCAATCAAGGCGATCGGGTACTGATCGCCCAAGGAGCTAGAGCAGGAGATATTTATCAATACATTGGCAATCCCGCATCTATTAATTTACAAACTGCTGACTACGGCAACACATCAAATTGGCAACAGGTTAACCTAACACAAATTCCATCTGAAGTCCTCGCCTACGTTAGTAACTCCAGCATTAATGCAGGTGGAACACTTAGTTTGACGGCTCTCTCTAATTCGACTATAACTGCTACTGTTGCTTCCGTCTCAGTAGCAGTTTCAGGTGGAATTGGTGGCGCATCCGTCAGTGGTGCTGGAGTAGGAACAGATAACAAGATTGCCACAAATGTTCAGGCATATATTAATGGAGATGGCAGTACTGGTATTAGTGCTAGCAACGTCAGTTTAACAGCAACTGACACATCATCTATTTCTGCTAACGCTGAGGCTGTTTCGATCGCTGCCACATTTGCTATTGGTGCTGCTATATCAATCGGAGTATCTGTAGCTACCAACGAGATTAATGATCATGTCAGCGCATATATTCAGAATGTTAGCCAAGGTTTGACAGCAACTTCTGGTGGTGTTCAGCTAGCAGCAAATGACACATCTACTATCACGGCCATCTCTGTAGCAGCATCGGCGGCGGTTGGTATTGTAGGAATTGCTGGTGCTGGTGCTGCGGCAATTAATACCATTGGTAATACCTCTAACACAAATATATCTAATGCTGTTCAGGTGCAGGCAGCAGGAAATGTAACTTTAACATCATCCGACAACTCCACCATTGAATCGCTAGCGGGTCAATTCTCAGCTGGAACAACCGCAGCAATTGGTGTTTCAGTAGCCACCAACACTATTAGCAACCAAATCATTGCAGAGATCGCTAATTCCCAAGTCATATCTTTAACTGGGGGAATCGCCCTAAGTGCCACATCGACTAACACAATTGAGAGTGCTGCTATAGGTGGCACACTTGGTGGCCTTCTTTCTGTGGCTGGTGCTGTCACCCTGAACAATATTACTGATACCACCAGTGCCGAAACTACAGGAATATCTACCCTACAAGCGGCTGGTGCAGTTACTCTGACCGCATACGATAACTCAAACATTAAATCCTTAGCTGGTCAAGTGAGCGTTGGTGGTGCGGCTGGAATAGGAGCTGCGGTAGCAACCAATAATATCGCCAACAACATCATCGCTGCACTTGGCGGTACCGCAGTCACAGCTGGCTCTGTCGCCCTAAATGCCACTTCCAGCGGCACAATTAATTCCATTGCCGCAGGTGGCACTGGTGCTGGTGTTTTTGCGGCAGGCGGAGCAGTTACTATGAATAAGATCAGTAATGTAGTCCGGGCTGATATTGCTAACCAATCAAATGTCAATGCTACAGGTGATGTAAATTTAACTGCAACCAATAGCGCCACTACGCAATCTATGGCAGGACAAATTACTGGTGCTGGTGGTGCGGCGATCGGTGCATCTGTTGCTGTGAATAAC
The DNA here is from genome assembly GCF_054880495.1 of Nostoc sp. Classification (NCBI taxonomy): domain Bacteria; kingdom Bacillati; phylum Cyanobacteriota; class Cyanophyceae; order Nostocales; family Nostocaceae; genus Nostoc; species Nostoc sp. Next base: position 9,694 of record NZ_JBTYKD010000421.1, on the reverse strand, counting down.
TTTTCTAACACGACACAGGCATACATCAGTGATAGTACAGTTGTCTCCACGACAGGAAATGTCGAAGCTATTGCTCAAAACATAGGAACAATTGGTAGCTTGTCAGCAGGAGCTTCGGTCTCTGGAGGAATCGCTCTGACTGGTTCGGTCTCAGTCAATAATATTACTAATACCACTGATGCCCATGCTAGCAATGCCATTATCTCTGCTGGGAATAATGTAGAAATTTCTGCTACAGATACATCAACGATTCAGTCTTTCGCAGGACAACTTAGTGTTGGTATTGGGGCAGCTGGAGTTGGAGCCGCAGTGGCTTACAACAATATTGGCAATATTGTCACAGCCTATGTCAAAGCCGATGATGCAACATATACAAGAATTAATGCTGCGGGGAATGTGATAGTCAGTGCATCTAGTACGGGGACAATTTACACGATCGCCGCTGGTGGTTCGGCTGGTCTATTTGTCGGTGCTGGTGCTTCTGTAGCCGTGAATCAGATGAGTAATAATGTCTCTGCTTTCGTCCAAAACAACAGCAATATCAATGCTGAAGGCAGTGTCGGTATATTAGCTAATTCCTTAAACACTATGACCACTAAAGGTGGAACCTTTAGTGCAGGTTTTGTGGGCTTAGGTGGTACCATTGCAGTCAATAACCTGGCAAATACCACTAGTGCTTATGTGGATAATTCAAGTATTGAAGGAATTGGTAAGGAAAGCATTAGCATTCCCACAAATGATGGAACAGGTGGAACAGAAGCCTTATTTGGTGTCGCCGTCATGGCAACAAGTCAAGACAATCTGGGGGTCACTATTGGTACTGGTGGTGTTGGTGCACTTGCTTTTGTTGCCAGTGTATCCGTTAATAACTTCCAGAATACAACTCAAGCCTATGTTACCAATAACTCCGCTATCAATGCACTGACTGCATCTTCGATTTCAGAACAAAGTGTTTACATCAAAGCTTTCAATAACAGTAATGTAAATATCAATGTAGGTACAGTAGCAGGTGGTTTAGCAGCTGCTGGTGTTGGTATTGATATCACCACGATGAAAAATGCTACGAGTGCATACATCAACTCTACTGATCTTACAAATTCTCAAGGGTCACTTGTCAATGCCAACAAGGACTTAGTTGTAGAAGCTAAAACTCAAAAATCTTTGACCTCTAATGTTGTAGCTTTGGGTGGAGGGTTAGGTTTTAGTGTACAGGGAGCGGTTTCCATCATCAACGTCAGCAGTGGTATGTCTAGCGATGGTCTAACAGCCGCTAGCGATACCCAAAATACAGTGGGTCAACAATTACAAGACTTGAATGGCATGGGTAAGGATAGCAATGGTAACTCAAACATTGCTACCAAAGATGTCTCTAACGATTTTGCTACAAGCCTATCAAATGTTCAAGGAACCACGGCATTTATTACGGGAACTGTCAGCGCTGGAAGTGACATTATTGTTAATGCCTATGAAACCACCAACCTCAATGTTTTAGTAGGATCGTTATCTGCTGGTCTTTTAAGTGTTGGTGGTGCGGTAGGAATCGCTAATATTCAGCACAATGCGTCAGCTTATATAGGAGATAATTCCAGATTGACTGGTGGTAATATTACAATTCAGTCAACTGGTTTTGTCAACTCTACAACAGTTCGAGCTGTTGCTGGTTCAGCAGGAGTTATAGGATTAGGGGCGGCTATTTCGGATTTAAGTTCTGCAAACAACTCCACGGCTGATATTGGCAATAATGTAACCATAAGTCAAGCAAATAATGTTAATGTGATTTCTACCTCCTCTTCTAACTTAAATGCACAAGGTTTGGGGGCATCTTATGGACTTGCTGCTGCTGGGATTGTGAAAGCCAATGCTCAGGAAACTGGCACAACTCAAGCCTATATAGGTAATGGGGTTCAGATTCAGAATGCACAAAACCTGAATGTGACAGCGAACGCTAACGAAGCGGTGACAGCAGATGTTACAGCTTCCTCTGGAGGTATTATTTCTGGTAATGGTGGTGATACTAGTGCTACCGTCAACCCGACAATCGCTGCATACATTGGGACTCAAGACACAATCAACGTTAACCAAGATGTGAATGTACTTTCACTGGTCTCTGTGGATGGAGATGCGGCAACTAAAGGGGGAAGTTATGGAGCGGTAGCAGTGGGGCTGGCATTCTCTCAAGTTAATTCTAATCCCACAATTAATACCTACGTTGGTTCTTATACAACAATTACAGCTGGCGGCAATGTCACAATCTCTAGTACTTTAGGTCAGCCACCTGTTGTTGCTAATACATCCTTTGATCCTGGCACTGCGGTCAACAACACAGCGAATACTATTACTTTTAGTAGCAATGATGGACTGCAAACAGGGGATACAGTCGTTTATTCCGATGGTGGTGGTCATGATATTGGTGGTCTAGTAAACAACGGAAGCTACTCAGTAATTGCCGTTAATCCTAATACTATAGAGCTAGGTAATGTTTTCGATGCATCTACACAAGTTAACACGCAAAACAACACTATTACATTTCCTAATGGAGATAACTTCACCAATGGACAAGCAGTTATTTATGAAGCACCAGCTGGAGCAACTCAGATTGGTGGTCTAGTCTCTGGTCAAAAGTACTATGTCCAAGTAGTTAATAGCAACACCATCCAACTAACACTACAACCAAATGAACCCACCGTTACTGAAGGTACTACCTTAAGTGGCATCACTACAGTGGCAGGTGCTTCAACCATACAAGCCAATGGTAGCAGTGGTAACGTATTCCAGAATGGTGATACCGTTACGTACCAAAACCGTTCTGCTATGTTTACAGTTGATACACCCGATAATATTCCTGATACTGGCAGTAATCCCAATATCTTTAATTCCAGCACTGGTGATATCTTATCAAAAGGCATTATTAATTCTGCTAGTCACGGGTTTGAAACAGGCGATCAGGTGGTCTACACTGGAACGGCTTTAACTGGCTTAGTTAGTGGTCAGACATACTATGTAATTAAAGTAGATACCGACCATTTCCAACTCTCTGCAACATACACAGGGGCAGAAAACGGGACAGCAATTATATTTAGTAGTGTTACCCCAGGAACGAGTAACCAAATTACTGCTGTAGGATTACAAACTACTCTGACACAGAACTTTACTTCCACCAATTCTAATACGATCACCCTAGCCAATAATGGCTTCACCACAGGGGAAGCGGTTACATACCAGGGAACTGGAATTGGTTTAACCGATAACGCAACTTACTACGTTAATGTTATTGATGCTAACCATTTTCAACTATCATCTACTGCTGGTGGCACACCAATTACTTTAAATGCAAGTACTGGACAGCAGTCACTCACGGTAGCTGGTAGCTTACAAAATGGCGTAACTTATTATGTTGAAAATGCCACATCAACTGGTTTCCAAATTGCAGAAAAAGCTGGCGGACCGGCACTCACTATCAACGAGACGGGATTAACTGGTACAGGTGCAAATTATTTGTTTGTCAAACAATCCATTGTTGCTTTAACTAGCGCCGGTACGGGAATCCAAAATCTACATCTCATCCTAGACAGTACAATAGCAACGGGAACAAATCATACGCTCTCATCAGGAGCTTCAATAGTTTTACCAACCCAAGGCGATCAGGTATTCTCTGCATATTCTCAAGCATCTTCGGGAGGGGCGATCGCTGGTAGTGGAGCCAAAGCAATAATTAATATTTCGTCCACGATGCAGACATATTTAGATACTGGTGCTGCGATTACAGCAACAGGTAATGTTAAAGTTCAAGGGTTATCAAATGTTCAACTAACTGGAGCAGCGAGTACCAACACAGGCGGAATAGTAGGGGTTGGAGTAGGTAATCTTACTGCCAATATTACGAATAACAACTCTACATCTATCAAGATTGGCGCGACAATTCAAGCGGCTGGTAATGTCACAATTGATGGCCAATCAGGTAACAGTTTTAATACCGAAAGTGACAGTACCGCAGGTGGTCTGATTCCAGTAGGAGTAGCTAACGCGACTGTCAATCTTAACCACAACACCATCACAACTATCGCCAATCAGGCAAGTATTACCGCACAGGGAGATATGTTGGTTCATTCTTCTAGTAATACTATTGGCAATGTAAAGGCAGATGCTAATGGTGGTGGATTAATACCTTTTGCTTATGGCACCGCGACCGTTAATATAAATGGAGTTAACGAAACCGATGTTAATGCCGCAACCTTGACAGCAAGAACATTAACAGTTGAATCTGCGGTTGACGCTCTCAATGTCAATGCTTTGGGTCTAGCAAAAGCTGCTGGCTTGATTGGAGTTATCCAAGCTAAATCTAATATTTACCTGAATAACACGACGGCTACAACTAACATCAATTCTGGAGCATCGCTAAAAGCTGACGAACTGAATCTCGATGCTATTTTCACAAATGTGAATACTAACTCCATCGCTTTAGGTCATTGCGATGGACTAGGTGGCAAAACAGACTCAGATGCAACAGACGACTCGAATCTGACAGCAAATGTTAATACAGATGCAAACTCTACCCTAACTGTCGGCTCACTGAATGTGAAGTCAGGCTTTGATAGCTTTAATAACACGAACTATGCACATAGTAAGCTAGCTTGGGCACTGGTAATCTGGACTCCATTTGGCGATATTACCATAACATTGGACTTTGGCAGGGCAAATACTCATGGCTCCCAAAACGCTATATCTAATACTAACTTTAAGTCAAATGTGATTCGGGAAGCACGGCAAGTGAACCCTGTCTTGGTAATTGATGCTAATGGACAAGTTTCGTCGCAGAGTGCTAATGTTAGCTTTACCAACAGTGGTACAGCTATAAATGTTGGTAATATTAGTGCTACTGGCAGTGGAGGAATAACATTTAGTTCTGGTGCGGCATCTACAGGTGGATCATTTACTGATAATGGTAAGTATTCCGCGATTGATCCGGCATTCGATACGGTGCAAATTCAGAACTATTCCAATGAGAATCTGATTATTAATGACATTAGTACGATATCCACTAATAGTGGATTTACTACACCTGACTACAGCCAAGTTAATGTCAGCAGAACTATCAACACTACTACTTCATCTAGTTCCCTATCTATTAATCCAACAGTAGTCACAATTGACAACTGGGGTACTTCTGACCTGGTTCTCGCAGGTATTATCGATAACCCGCACGATCGCACTATCCTTTATAGTGGGGGCAACATTTTCAGTCAAGGAAACACGCAAGATATTATTACCCGTGATCTGACCATGACAGCTATAAAAAATGGTAGCATTGGTGCAAGTGGTCAACGCATCGTCGCTCAGTTGGATCAAGGCTATAGTCCAGTTACCGCAGATGTGCCTTCTAGCAATATTTATCTTAACGTTGAAGCAGAAAATTCAATCTATCTAGACCTAACGGCAAAATCTCTTGACAATCAGCCAGTCACGGTCAATGTGCAACAAATGACTGCTAGCACTGGAGAAGTTAATCTAGCAATCGGTCAAGCCACAGATACAACCAACACCTCTATTTCCTCTCTATACGAGTTTAATAACCCTTATGACTTGAACCAGAGGATTGTTGCGGGAACAAATATAGTCATCAATGCGGGAAGTACAACTACAAATATCGATGCTCAAACTGTCTTTCTTGGTACAACAGGTACGCTTGATGTAGTAACTGGGGGCTTCATTAATGTGAAAAATGCAACGGAGCAACTCAATCTGCAAGAGGTGATCAGCTATCAAGATGCAGTCAACTTGAGTGGAACAAATATTGTTTTAGCAGGTAATGCTGTAGTGCAAGCTGCAACAGATATCACTCTGGCTGTAGCAAATCTAGAGATGTTAAATAATGCCAGCTTGGAAGCTGGAACAGATGTAACTTTATTAATGCAACAGAATTTCCAAATCGACTCAGATGCAACCATCGAAGCTGGTAATAATGTAGTAATTCAAGGCGATTCCAATAATCCAAGCACTACTGGAAGTTCTATCAGCATTGATGGTTGGATTTATGCCCAAACAATGTCTATTTACGGTGGCACTAATCAAGACATTTTTAACATTCAACGACTTGCTAGCGTCACTAATATCTATACAGGAGGAGGTGGCGATACTGTTAATGTCAGCAGTAGTCAGAACCGTACCAATGAAATTCAACAACGCCTGACTATTTATGGAGATACACTAACCGATGGCGATACTCTAAATATAGATGATTCAGGAGATACTTCCAATAGTATTGGAGTTTTAACAGATACATCCTTGACAGGTTTGGGCATGGGTGAAGGTATCTACTACAATGGCTTTCAGTTTTTAAACATCAATTTAGGTACAGGTAATGATGACTTCACCATCCTTAATACCAGTGCAATAACTAATATTAATGGCAACGCAGGTAATCATACCTTCCGCGTTGGTCCCCAAGTAGATACCAATGGGAATGTATTGGATGAAACAGTAAATGGAGTATTGATACCAGGGGTTAATATCTTAGGAACAAGCAACATTACCACTATCAATACAGGAACAGGAAACGACTATATCCAAGTGAACCGTAATACGGCTGTACTGAACCTTCAGGGTGGAACTGGTGATGATACTTTTAAGATCAATACCCCGATCAGTAATTCAGTCCTACTCGCTAATGCTGAGGTTAACATATCTGGAGACAATGACAATGATACAACTATTATCAATGGCTCTTCTTTGTTAGAAACTATTCAGAATAATGGGTCATCGATTGAAGTGATGAATAGTCGCACCATTAATCTGATGACTAATGGAATTCTAATAATTAATGGAAATCTTGGTGGTACTGCTTCATCAGGTGGCTCTAGCAATACGAATAGCGGTAGTGGTGCAACTTTGTCTAGCCTCTCTAATAGAAACACTTCAAATAATACCAACACAACTAGTGGTACTAATACAACTTTGTCTAGCCTCTCTGACAGAACTGGGCATACTTCCAGTAATACTAGTGGTGGGATTGATCCTTTATTACTAGGCTTATCCTCGCGTTAACCATCGCAAAACTATTCTTGGACTTGCAATTGGGTTAGAAACGCCAGTTGAGTATTTGGAAGCGACTATCAAAGGTTTAGAGGTAGTCGAAGCATCTTCCAAGGTCAAGTTTTGTCCCCAGTGTTGGAAACCTGGAAGTGCTGCTGACCCAACATACAGCACATTTCATCTGAATTAGATACACAAGGGCGGGCAGGATGCCCACCCCACAAGATTTATCATATTAAGATGTGTACTTAATTTACCTGCAAAGTGCTGTATTTCGCACCATCAAATCTTCATACGCCACGAGGTCGTTAGACCTTCACGGCAAAGTCTTTACGCTGGCGACTTACTTTGAGGTGTTTGCGCGCAAGTTTATTTCTAAACTTACAGCAGTTTTCATGTATTTGAACCACATCTGTCGTAGGGGCACAGCATTGCTCATTGGTGTCAACTTAAGAAAAAATCTGCTTTGAGAAGGTGTTTTGCCCTCATTCCCTAACCCCTTCTCCCAACTTGGGAGAAGGAGAACTAGAGAATTTGCTCCCCTCTCCCAAAATTGGGAGAGGGGCTGTTCTTGTGAGGGTGAAACCTCGAAAGCATGCCTTGCCTAACTTCTACGTTAAGTTGACACGCATGAGCATTGCTGTGCCCCTACCGCGTGGTCTATTTAGCTGAAAATAGCTGTAATTCTGTTTTGAGAAGCTTTTTTGGTCTTAGACATCCGGCGTTGCAATCGCCTCAAAGACTTCTCACTCTTGCGAAGATGTCTAGGATTAGCGACTGTATCCCCGTTACTATCGGTGTAGAAGTGGTTCAAACCAACATCAATACCAATAGTTTTAACCGTTGGTTCTCCTTATCTTATTGTAGATTGAGTTCATTGATTTTTTCTAAAACCTGGTGATAGCTAGTGGGTTGGTTATGTTGAAGATAGAGATCGGCTGAACGAGTTAGATTTTGAACTGCATCTTCTTTACGATTCAACTGAGAAAATGATAACCCTGCATAGTAATAGGCTTCTGGTTGATCTGGAAAAATTCTTAGACTAAAAATAAAATCACGAATTGCTGTCTCATATTGGCCTAAGTTATAATATGCGATGCCACGGGTGGTATAGGCAGGAAAAAATGATTTTTCGGTGACTATTAGTTGATTCATCTCTTCCAGCACTTGTTTGAACTGACGAAGCTGAATACGTAAGTTTGCGAGATTTAAGCGATTAATTAATGTGGGTGCTAATTGCACAGATTTACGTAAATCTTCTAAAGCTTGGGGTAATTGTCCAGATCGTTGATAGATCAATGCTCGATTGTTGTAAAGCAAAGGAGAAGGCTGTAGTTTTTCTGCTTGATTAAAGCTTTGAATTGCTTCTGGTAGTTTGTTTAGTTCGCCTAGTGCAATTCCCCGTACAATAAAAACACTGGCTGAGGTATTTTTTCCTTGGATCTGAATCAGCTGATTTAAGTCTTGTACTGCAAAGTCATATTGCTTTAGTAAAATATAAGCTTGGGAGCGATTAAATAAAGCTTCATCAACATTAGTACGATTTTTGATATTACGGCTCCATTGTTGAATGGCAAGAGTGATATTTCCATGCTGAAAGTTTTCTTCCGCACTGAGAGAATAATTGCTGACTGGTGGTTGATTGCTAGGGGGAATTTGAGCTTGAACACTTGTTGAGAAAGTGATTCCCGATATTCCTATCCCTAGTAAATAACCTAATGGATATAAATGATTAATAGCATGACGTATGAACCCAGACATAATAAACATTTAAGGGTGATAATTGGTTTGGGCAGAACAACGATCCAGTTCAGGCTTAACCATTAAATTAACTAGACGTGGCCCATCTTTTCCTACTTGCATAGCTAGAGCATTAATCTGAGAAAATAGCTGGGGATTGTAGCGGATTTTATAAGCATTAAGAGCACATGTGCAAAAGTTTTGCTTCCTCGTTCTTTGATTAGATTGTAGGTTTTGTTGTCCCACACACCCTTGCATAAATTCTTTTTCAGTGTTGGGAGTTTGTGACCAATCATTGGCACTAGCTGTGTTGGTGTGGGGTTGTGGGGGACGATTTTGAGCTGTGCTAGAGAGGGAGATGAGGAGTAAGGAAAAGATTGGCAGAATAGAAAGTGCGATCGCCTTTATTTTCATGATATTGAATGTCCTGGGAATTGAAGTAGTTGGGAAGGAAGTAAATCAGACGAATCTACTATATTTCATGTAATTAAAAACCGCTATATATTCAGGTGTGGCTTTTCGATTATGCTGGTACTCTCGTTTATTAGTAAAGTTTCTAGGTTATCTGGATCTCCAGGCATACACCAATATGCAACACCCGCATTTCTCACAAGCTTGAAATGCAGAGGGGCAGAGGGGCAGAGGGGCAGAGGGGCAGAGGGGAAAGAACTTGTACAAATCTCTCCCCTGCTCCCCTGCTCCCCTGCTCCCCTGCTCAAGAGCACAAGGTTTTGAGAGATGTGGTGAGAAATCCGGGAACAGTTCTAGGGGAACAACCTATAAATATAGAAATTTCCTGTTGTGTTCTGCCATCGTTTTGGAGCAGACTAAGTGAACTACCCATACTGACTTGGAGTACCAAGTACAGTTTGGGCTTCTGTAATCACGGGGGAGTGCCTAAACTTAGACTTTCGCCCAAGATTAG
>NZ_JBTYKD010000420.1:0-48473 GCF_054880495.1 Nostoc sp. | reverse complement strand
TGCTTTGAGAAGGCGTTTTGCCCTCATCCCCTAACCCCGAATCCCAAGTTGGGATTCGGGGAACTAGAGAATTTGCTCCCCTCTCCCAAAATTGGTCGAGGGGCTGTTCTTGTGAGGGTCAAACCTGGAAAGCTTGCCAAGTCTAACTTCTACGTTAAGTTGACACCAATGAGCTTTTTCTGTGCCCCTACCGCATGGTCTATTTACCTGAAAATAGCTGTAAATTCATCATTAATAGAATAGTCTTTATACGCCCACTTTTTATCATCATTGACATTTTTGATATATTCCAGATGAGTACAATCCATTATTTATAACCCTAAATATTTATTTGATGTTGAATCTCTAAAAGCCTTTTGGCTACACTCTGACACTTTGCCTAAATGGAATATTAATGTAGTTTCTTTTTAGCCGATATTTTATTTTTCTACAAGTTCATTACCCATTTTTAATTCTTAACAGATCGCCCCCGGATCCACAAAGCTAGTACACTCATTAACAACACCCCCATAACTCCTTGCAGGGGATTATTATTCACACCAGTTACCCAATCAGGAACTTGACCAGAATATTTCACTAATTCCCCAACATTAATAATGTAGTAGCCCCATACTAATCCACCATGCAGACCAATTGGTAAACCCAAGCGTCCCCTCCGCCAACGCTTTCCCCATACTTGCGTTAACCCCAGCAGTACTAAAGCTGGAAATTGCGGCAGTGTATGAATAATTGCCTCCAAGGGTTTAATAAAGTGCAATGTAGCAAACGCAATTGCATCTGTCCCCAGTGCCACACGCGGACTGTAATCTCGTTGTAATTCATCTAGCAACCAGCCTCGGAATAACAATTCCTCAGCAAATCCAACACCTAAGCCAACAAGTAAACCCTCTAAAATAACTTTCAGCAAAAAAACTTTTGGTTGTTCCCATACCAACCAACCCAATAAACTTTCTACCCCAAAAAGGATCAAAATGTTAATTATCCCTATAGCCAAGCCACGCACTAAATCAACACCGTTTTGCCGCGTGAATTCTAAGCCATAATGCCGCAGAATTTCGGGCTGCTGGTAGACATATTTGCCCCATAGTCTCAAGAGAAAAATAAATATTGCATATAACAATACCAATGTCAATATACTTTCTAAGTTGGAATCATGCACTAGTAAGTATATTGGTGCAGCTAAGGGCAACCATAGCAACAATAAAGTCAAAATAAAAGCACCCAGCCTGATAGGGGCAGGGCGTTCAGCTAAACAGACAAGGTTTTCTTTCATACCAATGTAAGTCACCAGCCAATACTCTATATTTCGACTAATGACCAATACTTCTCCACCAGAGGCTGCGCCAACGAATACGCTCAGTACAAGTGACTAATGACTAATGACTATTCATCAGGTTCAATCGTGCTACTTAAACCGTGACTTATCAATGTTTCGCAATAGAACTCAGCATGTTCCTGAGCGCAAGTAATCACTAAAGCTAGCCCGTTAGTGTGGGCTTCCATCATGATGCTAACAGCCTGCGGTTGGCTAAGGGGCACAGTGGCTATTAGTGACTGCACAACATGCTCCATCGAGTTGTAGTCGTCGTTATGGAGCAAAACGCGATACCGAGGCGCGAGCTTGCGGGATGTGGAACGCTTTTCAATGGTTTCAACTGACACGGCTCTTTGCTCTTTTCTCGTTACTTCACTACAACAAAATCTCTGTCTAGCGATCGCTTAACAGTTATTTACCTATTATATAGTATTTCTGTCCAGATACTATCCTAGAAAAAGCCTTTGCTGCCAGAAATTGGTCGTATTAGTTTTCTATACGCACTTAGTCAGGCATACATCTTAGACATCGTTGCCGTAAGAGTGCTACCCTAATCTTAACAGAAGCTTTCCTTAAACGTAGCGCATTTTCGCTTTTAATATTAAGCAAGTTGCAAAATAATCCTTGCCCCTGCCCGAACTGCATAATGATGGACATGAGCCTAGATTTTCTTCAACCAGGACAAATTGTGTCTTTAGAGCATGGCGACAGCAATCTGTATGCAGAAGTCATTCAATTTGTAGTATCCCGCGAGTTGTGCTGGGTGCGTCCTTTATTAATAGTTACTTTGATTCCAGAACCGCCGCTAATTACCGATTTGCGCGATGCGTCTGACTTGCTTTGGCCTGCCAATTTATTTCGGCCAGCTTTAGATACAGAAGTAATTACCTTCTTGAGCCAAGTTTTAGCAAAAGAACCGAAAACAGAACCTGACTCAGCCGCCAAGCAACAACTCAATCAGTTTATTCACCAACTTTGGCAAGCATATCATTAGTTATTAGTTATTAGAAATATCCCAGGCTAGGAACCAACTGGATTCTACCAGCATCCATCTCTGCCATTAATAATTCTAGGGCTTCGTAATCAACATCAGAAATGTAACCCAGTTCCGTCAGTTCTGAGTTGATTTGATTCTCTATCTCAGGAGTTAGTTTTTTAATGTCAAGAGCTTTTTCTACCAATTTACGAATAGCGTACTGAGTTCTCATAAGTAATAACCTAACTGTATATGATATTAATCATCCCAGATTAGCCTAAGTATAAAGAGTGATCTAAATACTAACTCTTAGTGATGTATATCACATTTTCATTAGTTAAATAGATAATGGGGTATGACTCTCTCGGATGCCATCAGCAACACTAAAGTGGGAGATTTAACTTACCGTTAAGGCTTGCTTAAATTAGCTTTAGTTCTAGACTAAGCAAGTTTTATCACGATAGTTACTGATAATTTATCTGTTCTATGGCTGTCTATGTTGATTGTTTTTGAACTGAGATAAAAAAAAAGTATACATAAACACATTTCAAGCTGGAATTATAACAATCTTTAAACAGAGAGACGAAAGCAATAAAGATTCAGCAAAGAGAGCTAAGACATATGGTCGATGCAACAAAATAGAGTTTATGTTCAAATAACTCTTAAGCTTGACGCTTCAACAATTCTCAATAGGATGTAACTATGCAGGCAGTGCTTAACTATCCCAAGATTACAGTTATTCGCCCCCAAGGGTGTTTGAATGCTGCAAACGCTTTGGAATTTGAACGAGATATGACTACAGCGTTAGTACAAAATGGTATTTCTGTCTTGGTAGTAGACTTAGTAGCAGTAGAATTGTTAGACAGTGCGGGGTTGATGGCATTGTTATCTACACACAAGCTAGCTCTGAGTTTAGGACGGGGTTTCCGACTTTGCGCTGTTACTCCGTCAATTAGAATTATTTTTGAGCTAACGCAGCTCGACAGAGTGTTTGAAATATTGGATGCTGAAGTTGATTTGGCTGCAACATAACTTTATGTAAAACCACAAAGGTTCGGATAAAAAGTGGACTTTATGTAAAGGAGTTGTAAGTTGCAACGATAAACTATGTTAAAAGACCTAATTCAATGCTAATGTTGGATTTGAGTAGCTGTAATTAAGGTAGCTAGAAGATAGCACAGTGGCTGTTGCAGTTGAAAAATTAATAACATCGGATATTTTAAAACCAGGGCGTTACCTGGGTAATGAGCGTTTAGCAGTACACAAAGGTTGGGATACGACAGAAATACGCTGGGTTTTAACCTACCCAGAAGTCTATGAAGTCGGTGCATCCAATTTAGGACACATTATCCTATATAACATTTTGAATGCCCAACCGCGTCAATTGTGCGATCGCGCCTACCTCCCAGGAAAAGACCTAGCAGCCAAACTACGCGAAACTAATACGCCGTTGTTTGCAGTAGAGTCAAAGCGATCGCTCACAGAATTCGACATTTTAGGCTTTAGCCTCAGTTACGAACTGGGTGCAACTAATATCCTGGAAATGTTGGATTTGGCTGGAATTCCCTTGACGTGGCGAGAGAGGCAAAAAGCAGGGGAAGTAGGGGGAGAATTTACTAATCTCCAATCCCAGTTTCCGTTGATTTTTGCTGGTGGGCAAACAGCAACATCGAATCCTGAGCCTTACGCCGACTTCTTCGACTTTTTCGCCCTTGGAGATGGCGAAGAACTACTGCCAGAAATTGGTTTGGTATTGGAAGAAGGCAAACAAGCAGGATTTAGTCGGGAACATTTATTACTGGATTTGGCACAGATCCCAGGCGTATATGTCCCGCAGTTTTACGACATGGCAGAGGATGGCTCAGTTAATCCGTGTCGCCCAGACGTGCCAAAACGAATTTTGCGGCGGGTTGCAACTCCCATACCAGCATATTCCATTGGGTTGGTTCCCTATGTAGAAACGGTGCATGACCGCTTGACCATTGAGATTCGGCGGGGTTGCACTCGTGGCTGTCGCTTCTGTCAACCAGGAATGCTGACTCGGCCAGCACGGGATGTAGAACCCGATCAGGTTGTAGAAGCAATTGAACAGGGTATGCAAGCAACTGGTTACAATGAGTTTTCCCTACTATCTCTGAGTTGTTCTGATTATTTGTCCCTACCAGCAGTGGGGATGGAAATCAAAAATCGTTTAAAAAATGAAAACATTTCTCTGACTCTACCAAGCCAACGGGTAGATAGATTTGATGAGAATATTGCCAACATCCTTGGAGGTACGCGCCAAGGGGGATTAACTTTTGCTCCAGAAGCTGGGACTCAGCGGATGCGAGACATCGTGAATAAGGGTTTGACGAATGAAGAATTGTTGCGGGGGGTGAAAACGGCTTGGGAGCAAGGCTGGGATAAAATAAAGTTGTATTTTATGATTGGCTTGCCGGGTGAGACAGATGTTGACGTTTTGGGGATTGCGGAAACAGTAAGCTGGCTACAGCGAGAATGTCGGGGCAAAGGTAGAAAACCCCTAAACTTTAACCTGACGATTTCTAACTTTACGCCCAAGCCCCATACACCATTCCAGTGGCACTCAGTTTCTACCACCGAATTTAAGCGTAAACAAAACCTGTTGCGGCAAGAATTCCGCCGGATCAAGGGATTGAAGGTAAATTTTACCGATGTCCGCATTTCGGCAATGGAAGATTTTGTGGGACGAGGCGATCGCAGTTTGGGTAAAGTAGTCCGTCGTGCCTGGGAATTGGGTGCAGGTATGGATTCCTGGTATGAAAATTTAGATCAGGCTTTTAGTGCTTGGGCGTCTGCGATCGCTCAAGCCGGTCTAGATTGGAAATACCGCCAAGTAGAAAACGGCGAATGGAATTTGTTTCATCTACAAGAGCAGAAGAGATCGGCAGATACCGAAAATACCCAACTCCCCACTCCTGTACAGACGCGATTAATCGCGTCTCTCCCCACTCCCCACTCCCTCAATATTCCCCTCCCGTGGGATCATATTGATACCGGGATTGACAAAAAGTGGCTCCAAGAAGACTTGCAACGCGCCTTAGAAGCTGCAATTTTACCCGACTGCTCTTTTGAAGGTTGTTCTCATTGTGGCGTCTGTGGCACCGACTTTGGCCATAACGTCGTGATTGAATCACCCGCTATCCCAAAATTCGCTGGCGAGTTTGTCCCCAACAAAACTAAGGCACAAAGGCTGCGAGTTTGGTTTGGGAAACAGGGTAATATGGCTTTGATCAGCCACCTAGATTTAATCCGTCTATTTGACCGAGTTGTGCGACGAGCAAGCTTGCCAATCGCTTTCACTGGTGGGTTTCATCCCATGCCGCGAATTTCTGTAGCAACTGCTTTGGCTTTAGGGGCTACTAGTAGTAGTGAAATAGTAGATTTTGAGTTAACTGAGCCAATGGAAGTTGATACTTTCCGAGAACAGTTGGCTCGTGAAATGCCCACAGACATACCTATATATAATGTGGAGCAGATAGATTTAAAAACTAGTGCCGCTACCCAACTGCTGGAAGCCGCCGAGTATTTGATTACTGTTGCAGCGCTTGCAGAAACAACACCTATACAATGGCAAGACTGGATTGATACAATCAAAGCGAAAGAGGAACTTTGGTACGAGCAAACAACTAAGTCAGGCAAAAGCCAGTTAATAAATCTGCGCGATCGCTTATTTGAACTGGAATTAGTCGAAACCCCCAATAGCACAGCAGAATCTATGTCATCTGTGATCCGTTATTTAGGTAGCTATCGCCAGGACGGTTTAGTGTTGCGTCCCGAACAAATCCTCTTTATGCTACAGACAGTGGCTAGTGTAAAATTTCAACTCCTGCACATCCACCGCAATCGGCTAATTTTAGGAGTATAATCCCTGTAGGGCAACTTGCTCGTAGTTGTCCTAACATTGCAAATCGTCGGAATTGATTTTTAGCAAGGTTGCGTTAGAATGGTGTGAAGAGAAATTTTCTGGCGCTGCATTGAATTAGCTGGTTCACTACCCTGGTATTCAGGGGGCAAAAGCATACATATTAGAGTGCAATTTCTAGGATTTTATCCCAGACAAACAAAAGGGAGATTAAAGAACACTCTTTCTATCGCTACCTTGTGAATCAGTAAGTAACAGCAGGCTCGGTTAGCTTCTTCTAAATTCATGCTTTTTAAACAACTGCTGAATGTCTAATCTACAGTAGTTCCCAAGAGCTAGTGCATTACTTTTCTAGAGTTGAAGCAACGGCCGTCGGTTATGCCGAATTGTAGACGTTCAATAGACGCGCAAAGGGCAACTTGCCATAGGCTAGGGCAGCTTTAAGGCAGGTAGCAGCTGGCGTTGCTGAGTATAACCCTAAGGATAAATCCGGGGAATGGAAAATAGAAATAGTTTCTTTTTCTTAACGACTTCAGTAGGTTACTCTCAAATCAAGCATCCTGAGTTAAAAGCTGACTCAGGATTTAGAACTTTCAACTCAGAACTCTCTTGATTGAGGGTATTGCATTACGAATCAACCACGGACGGTTGATTTCCAATTGTTGAGAAGAATATGCAGCCGTGTGAACGCTCTTAAGAGCGGCAATAGCTATTTAACTTAGAAGATCAGGTTTACGATTTTTATTAGCAGTAGCACCTTTAGAGGGTTGTAGGGACAACAAAGGTATAACAAACCTCCATACCTATTGGTGCCACCAGTTTTTGAGGAAATTGAATGCCAAAACAAATTATCATCGCGGAGCAGCACCAAATTGCTGCGGTTTTTTCTGAAGATCAAATACAGGAGCTCGTTGTTGCTACCGGTCATCATCAAATAGGTGATATTTACTTAGGAGTAGTAGAAAACGTATTGCCTGGGATAGATGCGGCTTTTGTCAATATTGGCGATCCCGAGCGGAACGGTTTTATTCACGTCACCGATTTGGGGCCATTGAAGTTAAAGCGTACCGCAGCGGCAATTACAGAACTACTAGTACCACAGCAGAAAGTTTTGGTGCAAGTAATGAAAGAGCCAACGGGGACAAAAGGTCCCAGGCTCACGGGTAATATCACCTTACCCGGACGTTACGTAGTACTAATGCCCTATGGTAGGGGCGTAAATTTATCCCGACGGATTAAAAGTGAAAGTGAGCGCAACCGCTTGCGGGCGCTGGCGATTTTGGTCAAACCGGCGGGAATGGGTTTGCTTGTGCGTACAGAAGCTGAAGGCAAACCCGAAGAAGCGATTATGGAAGATTTGGAGTTGCTGCAAAAGCAATGGGAGTCCATCCAGGTAGAAGCGCAGTCCACCCGCGCTCCAGCACTGCTCAACCGAGATGATGACTTTATTCAACGCGTATTGCGGGATATGTACGGCGCGGATGTAAATCGGATTGTCGTGGATTCCAGTACTGGTTTGAAGCGGGTGAAACAGTACTTGCAGAACTGGAGTGGAGGTCAAACACCGCAGGGATTATTAATAGACCATCATCGCGATCGCTCCCCCATTTTAGAATACTTCCGCATTACAGCAGCCATTCGAGAAGCCCTGAAACCGAGAGTAGACTTACCTTCTGGAGGCTACATCATCATTGAGCCGACGGAGGCATTAACCGTAATCGATGTTAACTCAGGTTCCTTTACGCGATCGGCAACAGCTAGAGAAACAGTTTTGTGGACAAACTGCGAATCTGCAACAGAAATTGCTCGGCAGTTGCGTCTGCGGAATATTGCTGGGGTGATCGTGATTGATTTCATTGATATGGAATTGCGACGTGATCAACTGCAAGTTCTCGAACATTTTAATAAAGCACTCAAAGCAGACAAAGCTCGTCCCCAGATTGCCCAGCTGACCGAACTGGGTTTAGTAGAACTGACCCGCAAGCGTCAGGGTCAAAACATTTATGAATTGTTTGGTGAAACTTGTCCCACCTGTGGCGGTTTAGGGCATACCGTGCGTCTCCCTGGAGAAATCGAAAACCGATTGCCAATACTAACAGAGACAGCAGAGCGTGAGCGTTTAGTATCCTTGCCTCACCGAGAACCACGTCAGCCATCTGCCCGCATCCCGGAACCAAGAGAAACCTATGATGGATTTGGGGAAGCATTTGAAGGCGACTCGGAATTGAGTAACCTAAATCTGATCAATCATCCGAGTTATCAAGAACTTAATGATAATAAGCGTCGTACCCGGACTCGCAAAAGTCGAATTGGCATCAATGGGTTAAATGGGAAAGATGAAGCTCGGCTTGTTCCTAATCCCCTGGCATTTGTCAACGAGCCAGACTTAGACCTTGATGTGGAACCAGAAATAGGAGTTGCGCCAGAGATTCCCTCACCCACCCTTGGTAAACCAGGTTGGAGTGAAAGAGTAGAGCGCATTAAAGTTATCAAGGCAGAGCCAATAAAACCAGTGGTAGAACCACCGGAAATTAGGACTGTAGAAATGAGCGTCCAAGAACAGGATATGTTTGCCTTGATGGGAATCTCTCCCTTGGTGAAGTTGGAGCAAGAGGTTAAAAATACCAAGTCTGTGATTATTAACGTGATTCAGCCCGGTCAACAGCCAACGATCGCAACTGAATCAACCCCAGAATCAACTATTGCCTCAAAAACAATACCGGAAATAACCACTGTTGCCCCAAAAACAACACCGGAAATAACCACTGTTGCCCCAAAAGCAACACCGGAAATAACCCCAAGTAAAATACCGACACCAAAAGTTATTGAACCAGAACAGAAATCTTTGATAGAAGAGACAACTGAAGCAACGAATCCTTCGGGACGCTTGTCTGCAACAGCCTTCTCCCCGGAGGCTGTTGCAGATGAAAGTGAAAGTGAAGCCAATAGCAGCGCCACTGCCAGCCGTCGCCGTCGCCGTCGTTCCTCCGCGATCGAGGATAATTAATTTGGTTTATGCTAGAAAAGTTGCCAGCACCCTTAAAACAATCCAATTGGCTGGAGTTTTCTACCTTGTCAGGGATTCCAGGATTGGTTGCAGGTGTGGATGAAGTAGGGCGAGGCGCTCTATTTGGCCCTGTGGTGGCGGCAGCAGTGATCCTACCAGATCATGCTTTGCCAATACTGATGGCAGCTAAAATTAAAGACAGTAAAAAGTTGTCTAGTTCTCGTAGAACTCAGCTAGCGCAGCAAATTTGGGCGCTGGCTATAGACTGGAAAATTGGGTTTGCTTCTACTGCCGAAATTGACAAGATAAATATTTTGCAAGCGACACTATTAGCAATGAAGCGGGCTGTGCTGAAATTAAAGGTACAACCCGCACTCTGTCTGATTGATGGCAATCAGTCAATCAAAGACTTGCTACTGCCGCAACAAACAATAGTCAAAGGGGATGAGCGATCGCTCGCTATTGCCTCTGCTAGTATTGTTGCCAAGGTCTGGCGTGACGAACTGATACTACGTTTAGCATTAAAATACCCGATGTACAACCTGGAGTCTAACAAGGGTTATGGTAGCCAGCGACATTTGCTGGCTTTGCAAGAATACGGGATTTCGCCCCTACATCGTCAATCTTTTCGTCCTTGCCAAATCAAACGTCTGAATGTTGAGTGAGTGAACTACCCCACCTTGCTTCCTACGGGCTACGCGCTTCGGTCGCTGAAGGTGGGGCTTCCAATTTCAATGTTAAATAATTACTCAGCATTCAGGATTGGCAATTCCGTACTCTCACTGTCAAGTCCTCTATCTTTGGTTTGTGATATCACCCAGTAGCGATAATCCGCCAAAAGTTGATTTAATAACCGTTGCTTAACCGACAACAGCACGCTTTTGAGCAACCCATTGCCAGTAGCTTCTAAAATCGCCTTAGGAGTGAAGGAAAATGGCGGTGGAAAATCCACCAGCACTTCTAAATCAGCTTTTCCTTGGAGGCGAGTGCCAGTACTAAAGTCTTTGGGAGATAAATATCCTTTTAAATTGAGAGTAAAGCGCTGGTTAATATACTCGAAACCCAGAATTTCACAGCCTAGCGATCGCAAATAAATTATTCCATTTGATCCTGCCCAAACTCTCATGTCCACAGTCGGTTGAATACTTAGTGACATAAAAGTTAGTGGACGCATTTTTAAGCGAAATACCTCTTCCGAAAGCTGCTCAATACGGCTGTTGTCAACCAAAGCCTTAACCAGACGTTGAGGCTGACGCAAGTAGTTTTGAATGGGAATAGGCTGATCTGGAACAGCGATTTCAACCGATTCAGAAGCAGTAAACCTAGTAGCCATGAACGGATAAAAATATCTGTTTCTTAATTTTAATATTTTTTAACAAATTAATTTTGATTATTAGAAAAATACAAAATTTCTTGACCATAAAAATAATTGTTGCTTATCAGCTAGAAGTAGGTAAGCACGAATTAACCTAACTATATAACAAAATGTAAACCCGTCAGAGTTTTTGTGATTGCTTCTCTACACTCTGTTTCACTCGCAACGACATACTTATAAATTTTCCCACCCACCTACTTACATCATTAGTAAAAAGTTGGTAAGCTCATTACTATCTTTAGTTCAAGAAATATAGATTAGGATTTAACTATTGACAGAAAATCAATAATATGCATCATTAGTTTAGTGAGAGACCAATATAATTGTTCTGAAATCTTCAAAGGAATTTAGCAAAAAAACTGCCAACAAATCTATTAGAAGACTGATTTCCATAACTTGTTTTCCTGGATAAATATTTCGGTGTATTCTTTAGTGGGTAAATTTTAGAGATAACAGTCTCTAGTAAGAGTAGATATTGGATATATTTGCCAAGACAAAAATATCATACCTCTGTTTACCGATTAAACTCGCAACTCAAGGTTAAAGGCATGACTATATCGATCGCACATTTAGGGCCTCCCGGCACTTACACTGAACAAGCAGCTGTTTTTTATGTCAACTGGTTGAACAAAAGTACGGGAATTGAAGCTATATTATCCCCTTATCCCACCATTTATCAATCACTGCACGCCGTTTCTGATGGTGAAGCCCAGTTGGCTGTGGTGCCAGTGGAAAATTCTATTGAAGGGAGTGTTAGCACAACACTGGATACCCTGTGGCAGTTCGACAGTTTGCGAATTCAGTTGGCTTTGGTATTACCCATTGCCCATATGTTAATTTCCTGTGCGTCTAATTTAGATAGGATTAAAACTGTTTACTCTCATCCACAAGCTTTGGCACAATGTCAGGGATGGTTAGAGCGGTTTCTCCCGACTGTACAGATTATTCCCAGCAATTCCACAAGCGAAGCACTACAGCGATTAGAGCAAGAGACAACAACAGCAGCAATCGCTTCTAGTAGAGCAGCTCAACTCTACAACCTGCCCATACTTGCTAGTGGCATTAACGACTATCCAGAAAACTTTACTCGTTTTTGGGTAGTAAGTCAGGGTGAAGCGGACGCTGAATACCAGACATCAAAAGTGCCTACTAGTCACACATCCCTGGCTTTTAGTATGCCTGCCAACACACCCGGAGCGTTAGTCAAACCTTTGCAAATATTTGCTCAGTTAGGGATTAACCTCAGCCGCATTGAATCTCGTCCGACGAAGCGATCGCTAGGCGAATACCTGTTTTTCATGGATTTAGAAGCAGATGTCAAGGAAACACAAATGGAATCTGCTTTAGCAGAATTAGCTACGCACACAGAGATTTTAAAAATTCTTGGCGCTTACAATGTTTTGCCGATCAGCGCTGTTACTTGAGAAGTTAGGAGTTATCAGTTATCAGGTAAGGAATATAAATTCTAAGTTGTCAATCTTTTCTTTTTTGTTATTTCTTTCTAACTCCTAACTCCTAACTCCTCACTCTTAACCCTTAACTCCTTACTTTTCATTAAATGTATCTTTCAGAACAGCGCGAGCTGCCAAGTGATTCCGAGTAGAAGTTAAAATTTCTGCTTCCCGCTCTAGGCGAGTTGAAGTATCTTGCATTTCTAGCAATAACTGCTGCTCTGCGGCGACACCATAAAGATTACTGGCTACCCAATAAGATAACTCTGTTGGTAGGTCAGGCAAATCTTCTGGCAACTCGATATTTTGTTCGGTTAATTTGGCTGACAGACGCACAACATCTCGAAGTAGTTGTTCTACCTCAGAAGACAAAGGTCGCAAATCTTTAGTTGGCGCTTGGTCTTCAATCCACTCCACCAAGCCAACGCGGTATGGTTTTTCACGAACATACTCTAATACACGAAATCTTTGCTGCCCTAAACTCAACATCTTGATCCGATCATCTGGCAGACGCTGGTGATGAATTATTTCCGCACAACAACCAGTATTTGCAATTGTGCCTTTCACAGGATCGAACATCAAAACACCGAACCTGCGATCGCTCTCCAAAATCGTGTTCATCATGATTCGGTAGCGAAATTCAAAGATGTGCAGGGGTAATGGCCTAGTAGGAAACAGAACTACTTCGGGTAACGGGAACAGAGGTAGTTCACGAACTGCAATTTTAGAAGATGACGTCATTGTTACCTTGGTATAAACTTAATCTTAAAAAATAATTCTTCTCTGCTTTTCCCGTACTTTCTCTACATTCTATCATTTCTTTTCTAGCTAAATAAAAGCCCTGAGATATATTTCTTCAGGGCTATGTAAATATTCATACTAATGTCATCAGTCATTTGTTCTTTGCTAATGACCAATGACTAATGACTAATAACCAATTAAAGTTTTACTTCGATATCTACACCCGATGGTAGATCCAATTTCATTAGGGCATCAATAGTTTTAGAAGAGGGTTGGTAAATGTCAATAATCCGGCGATGAGTACGAGTTTCAAAGTGTTCCCGTGAATCTTTATCTACGTGAGGCGATCGCAGCACACAATAGATCCGGCGTTTTGTTGGTAAAGGAATTGGGCCTATAGCTGTAGCGTTGGTGCGGTTAGCTGTGTCTACAATCTTCTCGCAAGATGTATCTAATAGGCGGCGGTCAAAAGCCTGTAAGCGAATTCTAATTTTCTGCTGCTGTAGAGTTGCCATCTTTAATTTTCCAGGTTCTGCGTAATTAGGTTAGTGGGGAGTGGGGTTAGGAGAGACAAAATTGCTTGGCTTCTTCCTATTCCCTATTCCCTTTAATTAAAAAGGAAGACAAAGGAGCAGAGAGGTACAATAAATACCATCTCTGCTCCTTCTATGTAAGCAAAAAGGTGCTACTTCAAAATTTTGGAGACGACACCAGCACCGATGGTGCGACCACCTTCGCGGATAGCGAAGCGCATTCCTTGTTCAATAGCGATCGCGTTGATCAATTCTACTGTCATCTTGATGCGATCGCCTGGCATTACCATTTCGGCTTCACTACCATCATCGGAAGTAAAGGCTCTAATAGTACCAGTTACATCAGTTGTCCGCACGTAAAACTGGGGGCGATAGCCGGAGAAAAATGGAGTCTTACGACCACCTTCTTTTTCTGTTAAAACGTAGACTTCACCTTCAAATTGAATATGAGGTTTAATTGAACCTGGTTTGGCGATTACCATACCGCGTTCAATATCAGCCTTCTGGATACCCCGCAGGAGTACGCCAGCGTTGTCCCCCGCCATACCTTGGTCAAGACTCTTCTTGAACATTTCAATACCAGTTACGGTAGTGGCGCGAGTATCTCTGATACCCACTAGTTCAACGTTATCGCCAACTTTGACAATACCCCGCTCAATCCGACCGGTGGCGACAGTACCACGACCTGTAATTGAGAATACGTCTTCTACAGCCATCAGGAAGGGCTTATCAACATCCCGCTCAGGGGTGGGGATGAAAGAATCTACAGCGTCCATCAATTCGTAGATTTTGTCTACCCAAGGATTATCACCCCGTTGGGTCTTGGGATTCTTGACCATTACTTCCAGAGCTTGCAAACCAGATCCTTTGATAATCGGGATATCATCACCAGGGAAATCATAACTGGAAAGCAATTCTCTCAATTCTAGTTCTACTAGTTCCAAGAGTTCTGGATCATCCATCAAGTCTTCCTTATTCAAGAAGACAACCAGACTGGGAACACCGACCTGTTTTGCCAAGAGGATGTGTTCGCGGGTTTGGGGCATCGGTCCATCGGTAGCAGCTACTACCAGGATGCCACCATCCATCTGAGCCGCGCCGGTGATCATGTTCTTCACATAGTCAGCGTGTCCTGGACAGTCTACGTGAGCATAGTGCCGATTTGCGGTTTCATACTCAACGTGAGACGTATTGATCGTAATGCCCCGTGCCTTTTCTTCTGGCGCGTTATCGATTTGGTCGTAGCCCTTAGCTATCGCCTGACCCATAGCTGCCAAGGTCATAGTGATGGCTGCTGTTAACGTAGTTTTACCGTGGTCAACGTGGCCAATCGTACCGATATTGATGTGGGGTTTATTCCTTTCAAACTTTGCGCGTGCCATTAATGCTCATTTCCTTATTTTAATTAAGCGTTCCCTTTGCCTTTAGCAATGATTGCCTCAGCCACGTTGCGAGGTACTTCTTCGTAGCGGCTAAACTCCATTGAGAAGATGCCCCGACCTTGGGTCTTCGACCGGATATCAGTAGCATAGCCAAACATGGTCGCCAGTGGGACTTTCGATGTCACCTTAGCGAGTCCCTGGTCAGTGCTTTGGCTTTCAATCTGCCCTCGTCGGGCAATCAGGTCGCCAATCACATTCCCGATATAGTCTTCGGGAACTTCAACCTCAACTTTCATCATCGGCTCTAACAGCACGGGTGAAGCTTTCAGCACAGCCTCTTTCATCGCCATTGAGCCAGCGATTTTGAAAGCCATTTCTGAAGAGTCTACATCGTGATATGAGCCATCAATTAGCGTCGCTTTGACGTCAATCAGCGGATATCCAGCTACAACACCGGATTCGCAGCTTTCTTTCATTCCTTGTTCGGCTGGGTTGATGTACTCTTTAGGTACTGTACCACCGACAATTTTGGAGACGAATTCAAAACCACTACCGGGTTCTCCAGGCTCCAAATTGATCACAACGTGACCATATTGACCTTTACCACCACTTTGGCGGATGAATTTGCCCTCAACTTTGTTCACAGCTTTCCGAATCGTTTCCCGGTAAGCTACTTGCGGCGCACCAACATTTGCTTCCACCTTAAATTCTCGTAACATCCGGTCTACTAGAATTTCTAGGTGTAGCTCTCCCATCCCCGCGATTACGGTTTGGTTTGTTTCGGGATCGACGCGGACACGGAAGGTAGGGTCTTCTTCCGAAAGAGATTGCAGAGCCTTGGATAGTTTATCCATGTCGTTCTTGGTTTTGGGTTCAACCGCCACCGAGATTACAGGCTCAGGAATGAATAGAGATTCCAGAATTACTGGCGATCCTTCATCACAGATCGTGTCACCTGTCAAGGTGTCTTTTAATCCCAGAGCTGCTCCCAAATCACCCGCTCGCAGTTCATCGACATCTTGTCGGTCATCTGCCTTCATCAGAACTAAGCGGGAAATCCGTTCTTTTTTATTCTTACTAGCGTTGAGGACATAGCTACCCTTTTTCAACACACCAGAATAAACACGGACAAATGTCAGGCGACCGTAAGGGTCAGCCATAATCTTAAATGCCAGAGCCGCTAGGGGTTCGTTGTCATCAGCCCGCCGCTCAACAGTGTCGCCATTCGGCAGTAAGCCTTGAATTGGCGGTACTTCACTTGGCGCTGGCAGGTAATCGACAACGGCATCCAGCATTAATTGCACGCCTTTGTTTTTGAATGCCGAGCCACAAAGTACTGGTACGATTGTGCCAGCAACTGTGCCTTTACGCAGTCCCAGAGCGATTTCGTCATTTGTCAGTTCTTCGCCCTCGAAGTACTTAGCCATCAAAGTGTCATCAGTTTCTGCCACTGCTTCCACTAGCTTGACGCGGTATTCGTCTACCTGCGCTTGCAATTCGGCGGGTATATCAGTTTCCTGGATATCGGTTCCTTGGTCATTTGCGTAAATATACGCACGCTGCCGTACCAAGTCAACAATGCCTTGGAATTCGGTTTCACTACCAATAGGTAATTGAATGGCGATCGCATTTGCCCGCAGGCGATCGCGCATCTGCTCGTGAACTTTATAGAAGTTCGCTCCAGTCCGATCCATCTTGTTGATGAAGGCTATACGAGGAACTTTGTAGCGGTCTGCTTGTCGCCACACTGTCTCAGACTGCGGTTGGACGCCGCCCACAGAACAAAATACTGCGATTACACCATCCAAAACGCGCATGGAACGCTCAACTTCAATTGTGAAGTCTACGTGACCCGGAGTATCGATAATGTTAATTTGATGATCTTTCCAACTGGTAGTGATAGCAGCAGCAGTAATCGTAATTCCCCGCTCACGCTCCTGCTCCATCCAGTCTGTGACGGCAGTTCCTTCATGAACTTCGCCAATTTTATGAATTATCCCAGAGTAAAACAATATTCTCTCTGTTGTTGTTGTTTTGCCCGCATCTATATGCGCCGCAATACCAATGTTGCGTACTTTCTCTAGCGGGATCTTACGTGCCACAGCTACCTCCTATAGTTTTTGCCTCATGATATCTTGTATATTACTCTTTGTTAAGATTCTATACTTTTAGGGAAAACCGCCTTTTTTGTAAATCTCCGATATAGCGCTTCGGCAGGGCGATATATCGCTTTTTTACTTAGTAACGATAATGTGCAAATGCTTTGTTAGCTTCTGCCATCCGGTGCGTTTCTTCCCGTTTGCGAATAGCATTTCCAGTTTCGTTGGCAGCATCCATTAATTCATTTGCCAGTTTGCTTGCCATTGTCCGGCCTGGTCTAGACCGGGAATATTGCACTAACCAACGCAGTGCTAGGGTAGTGCCGCGTTCTGTACGCACTTCCATTGGTACTTGATAGGTTGCTCCGCCAACTCGCCGAGCTTTTACTTCTACTAAAGGCGTGGCATTTCGCACTGCTCTTTCAAAGGTTTCTAAGGCAGCGCTACCAGTGCGTTCCTCAATAGTTTTCAATGCTTCATAAACAATCCGTGCGGCAAGTGATTTCTTGCCGTGACGCATGATCCGCCTGATAATCATGCTCACAAGGCGACTGTTATATACGGAATCAGACGGAACTGGGCGCCTTTGAATAACACCACGACGAGACATACTTCACCTTTAATTCGGAATTGGCAACGAAATTATATGCTATCAGACACCGGAAACTAAAAGCGGTGGAACCCAACTCTCAGACTTCCTGAAATTTTTTCGACGGTTGCAGCGAGGCTGACTTATTGACTGTCAATTTTGGATTTGGGATTTGGGATTTAAAGTTTTCGGTATATGTTCACGCCCTGAGGGCGCGACAAAAATCAAAAATCTGTAAGCCTTATCCCCTTGTGGGTTCGACCAATCCAAAAGACGCTTGATAACTCGCTAACGCTACGCTATCGTAAATCTAAGAATTGCTTCACTTGCTACCTGCAACTAAATACTCAAGGCGACAAGATTGTAAACCTGAATGTCCAGATGAGAATTATGCTGTTGGTTACAGCGTTATCTTCAGATCCTATACACTTGCTCGCTTAGTGTAAGGTGTAGCTGGTTCGGTTTTTTGAAATAGACTTTAGCAGCCTTGATGACTACCGTTAGAACACAGGCGATAATTAGTTTTTTTGTCCTTGGGCGCTTCTAAGGTAGACGATTAATCGTGTTGGATACGATTAATCGCCTAATCCTATTTTTTCGCTTCTTTGGGACGCTTGGTTCCATACTTGGAACGGCCTTGCTTGCGGTCTTTGACTCCGGCTGTATCTAGGGTGCCACGGATAATGTGGTATCTCACGCCTGGTAGATCCTTAACCCGACCACCACGAATCATCACAACTGAGTGTTCTTGTAAGTTGTGACCAATGCCTGGAATGTAAGCGGTGACTTCAAATCCAGAGGTAAGTCTTACTCTTGCTACTTTGCGTAGAGCTGAGTTAGGCTTTTTTGGTGTGGTCGTGTAGACTCTGGTACAAACGCCCCGACGTTGGGGACATTCCTTCAGAGCCGGGGACTTGGTTTTCTGACGCGATAGTTCGCGTTCATTACGTATTAGCTGCTGTATTGTTGGCATGAGTTACAGCGCATAAAGCTGCTTATGGTCTAAGTTTTAACAAATCCTGATTATATCGTTTTTTACGGTTTTATGTCAATTGTTATTTTCCCTTGGTGATTGGCCATTTGTTTTTTTGGCAAATAACTAATCACTCAAGGAGAAGGAATTGCCACAGCCACAGGTAGCGATCGCCTGGGGGTTGTGGAAGCGAAAACCACCACCCATTAAGTCTTCTGAATAATCCACCCTCGTACCGTTGAGGTAATTTAAGCTGGCAGCATCTATGACGACTTGAATCTCGTCCAAGTCGAAAACCTGGTCGCCAACTTTTATTACTTTATCGAAGGACATATCATAAAATAACCCAGAACAACCACCTGGTTTTACTGCCAATCTAAACAAGACATTTGCTTGCTGCTTGGACTTTATTCGTCCAATCTCACTCACGGCTGCTTGACTCAGATGAATCATGGAAATCGTTTTTTGCAATTGAGTACCCCATCTTCATTTTACAGATGGGTTGACCATCGCGATCTCCCTGTGCCAAATCACCGAACCCATGAGCGCGATCGCTATTACTATATTTATAGCACTAAGATGCTTGGGTCCCCACCTTAACTAGGTAGGGACTTCTGGTGTGCAGTGGTTCCCAATGAGGATTTGCACAAAAATATATTCAGTTTTTAGATTAAAGCTCTAAAGGCTTTAATAGCGTTATTTTAGTTTTAATCCTTGGTACGGGCATAGTCATCTTGGTAGCGAATAATATCATCTTCTCCCAAGTATTCGCCATTTTGAACTTCAATCAAGACCAAGGGGATCACACCAGGATTCTCTAAACGATGAGATGTACATTGGGGTACATAAGTTGACTCATTATTGCTCAGTAGTACTTCTAGCTCACCACAAGTTACCCTAGCTGTACCAGAGACGACAATCCAGTGTTCGCTCCGGTGGTGGTGCATTTGTAGACTGAGGCGGTGTCCGGGTTTAACTTCGATGCGCTTGATTTTGTATCCGCGCCCTTCTTCCAAAACTGTAAAAGCACCCCAAGGACGTAACTCTGTTGCAGCAACGCCTCTGGAAGTGATGGCTGGAGCAAGGTGTAGAGTTTCAGTCTGTGTAGTATCTTGATATCGAGCCATAGTTACCTCATTTTGAGACATAACAAACCGTTGGTACTCTTAACTATTGATAAAAATTTTGGTGCTATCTTGCAACATTAAAAATTAGCCATTTTCTCGCACCTTGATAAACATAGCAAAATTAGACCTTATGGTGTAAACCATCACTACTAAAACTCTGAGGTCTACACTAACTCTTCATCAAGCAGAAGAGCAGCTTGTTCTAAACTTTAAAAAAGGATAGATTGGGCATTGGGCATTGGTCATTAACGTGTCGCGGAAGTTCCCACCTTCTGGTGCGTCCGCTACGCGAACAATGTACTCTAATGGTAGGTATAGGCAGCACAACGACCGCGCTCAGTGACCACGCAGGGTGTTCGCGTTGGCGGAGCCTCTCTGAGGATTGCATAGGCGTATTCTTTTTTGCGTCAGCAAAAACAAATACGCTTATTGACGAATCCCCAGGGTTTTCTGATAGGGCTATTCCCGATGAATTGGGAGAGCTACGTCCGTCTTACGGCGGAGTAGTTCACGAGACTTGCCTATTTCCTGATTATTGTGGTTTTAGGAAAATACCAATTCCGTTATGAACACGAGCAGCTGTAGTAGGCGATCGGTTGAGTAATTGCCCTCCTAAGTAAAGGCTGGTCGAACTACCACCGTCTAAATTTAGGGCATCCACACAGCCCATCAGTTGCATCAATTGAGCATGTTCTGCCAAAGTAGGACCATAACCACCGACACGATTATGTATGGCAGTAATCATTAGTGTGCCTGTTACTGTTGTGCAAATACCGCTACGAATAGCCTTTTCGGCAATAAAGGCATTGCTGAATTTTTCGCTTTTGGCATCAAGGACAATTTGACGATTTTGGACTAGTAGCGGACCTGCTCCGATTATGTAGGGATAACGACTAAAATCAGTGGGAGCAGTGGTGCTGGAAATGCGTACTGTACTTCCAATAGATAACTGTGATGCAGCACTAGCAGCGTTGGCGCGTAAGGTTAGTAGGTAGCCGTCCTGGGGAATGGGAACCGCCATACCACCAATTTTGCCACCTGGTAATTGTTCAGTAATTTGGTCTTTCTGTACCACTAGGATAATTTCGTTATCTGTCAGGGGTGTGTAAGTTGCTCCCCAAGCTGGAGTGTAACGAGCAATGCCGCTCTGAACGTAACCACTATTGAGAAATAAAATTGGTAGGCGCTGGTCATTTGCCGTAATTAAAGTTTCTTCCAAAGTGAGACGACCGAAGTAAAATTGGCCAGAATCATTCCAAGCGATCGCACCCCGGTTGAGAATCGGGCCTGATAACCACTGACTATCCCGACGAATCGCACCCAATGGCAATCTGTTATTGCGGTTAAAATAACCACCGTTAATCCCAGCTACTGCTAAGTAACGTTGTGCTGTTTGAATTAAAGGAGCAGTACCCGCAACCCCATCAGGACTAGCCCATATAGGTTTCAACGTTAGCCCAAATTTACGGGGATTAACTTCTAACCAGACCACCGGAAAGCGATCTGTGCCTAAGTTGACATAATGCTGTCGCCAGCGCAATCCTGGAGACCAAGTAATATCCCGCTCTTCTAAAGTATCTGGTCGAATATCGATAATCAGGCGATTGGGGTTAGCAACTGTACTAACTTGAGGCGATAGACCAAAGGGAACGCTCAGACTAATAATCGTTTGGTTTTTCACCACCTCCACTTGTTGAATCAGTGGTTCTGGGGCCGGTGCTGGTGGTATTGGTTGTGTTGGTGTAGCTGGTAATAATTGTTTGAGTAGGTTTGGCAGCAATGTTGGTGGTGCTGCTGGTGGCTGCGGGGTATAGCGTTCGATCAAAACAGGATCGGCTATTGCATCCAAGGTAATTGTCCACTCTCGATTTGGCGGTACAGTGGATTTTGGGGTTAGTGTGTCTGGATCAGAAGATGGAGTTGGAATTTTTTTAACAGTTGACCCTTGTGTAAGTTGCCAGGGAGTTGGACGATCTAAATCGACAAGAATCCCAGCCTGTTGCAAAGGAGTAACACTCGCATCTGAAGGTTGCTGGCTCTGAATAATATTTGTGACTTGTGCTTTTGGGGTAGCAATTACCAAGGTGTTGCCATTGGCTTGAATTTGCCATCCAGATGTTTGAGCAAAATTAGTAATATCTAGATAGCGATATGCTCCTAGTAGCTTGGTGGTTAAAACTACTGGCTTTGTCAGCGATGAAAACCACTGTATTGGTTGCCTCGCCCAATCACTACTGTTTAAGAAATTTACTCCAATTAATTGCCTGAATGCCCCGTCACTGAGATGAGTTGTAATCTGACCAGCTTTTCTGGGTCGCTGCAACCAAGTTCCTGGTAAGGTACGTCCATTGAAGGAAATTTGATTACCAGAGGAGGGCACACTTGTTAAAGCAGGTGCAAGTAACTGTGAGGTTAACCTTGGGGTTGATTTGGTAGTTTTCGGGGACTCCTGGGCGTTGGTAGCACAAGTAGTAGTTAAGCACAGTGCTGTCAAAAGTATTGGTGACACACTAGCCCGGAAAAATCTGCGTTCGCCCTTAGCGTTGGCGGAGCTATCGCCAATAAGGGATTGGCAACAATTCGGCATTTTTACCATAATTTATTAGGTACTTTTGAAAACTATCGCCCAAAATATAAACTAACTAATTATTTGGAAATATCAAAAAAAGATGACTTTCTTTTTGAAAAAACATGGTAATATATATATTGGCTTCTTGTCTCTTTTAAACATAAATAACCATTTAGGTGCTAACTCCACTGCAACCAAGTGTTTGAACTGGCACTCATTCTCAGCACACTATATACGGTAGTCTTGATTATCAAAACTGGATTAAGATATTCAATCCTGGCTCAATCGGTTGCGATTATTGCTACTTCAGTCAGGTCTGGTTAATAGTTAAGACAGGTGGCAACTGGTAAACAGCAAAACTTTAGACAACAACAAAAATATTTGGGAATTGTCAAATGGGTATATATTGTAATACGCTGATTTTATTGCCGGATCAGGATGAGCTTGACTTTGAAACATAGTGGAGCGTTCAGTTTTAATTTTGTTTCAGGTGAGCCGAAATAGGCTTTATGAGTAGCTAGCGTGCATCTGGAAAAAGGGGATTGAGAAAATACTTAGCTTCACAATAAAAAAAGGATAGTGTCAGGGCAAAAATAATGTCTTGGCTAATTTAATTTTTCTAACACCGCATAAATACAGAAGAAATAAGTAAGTATTTTAACATCGGTAAACTAATAAAGTAAAACCGAAGTTAAAATTTTTTTCCCTAAATTTCGGTGCTTATACATTTATCCATCGCTAAATGTAGAAATTTTTTCCGATAATTAGTGGCAAAATTGGTAACTCAAGACTTCAGGAACAGGGTATGAATAATAAACCGATGAATCAAGACCAGAAGATCACAGCCAAGATCAACTCAAGAGATACCTATCAGGGGCAAAAGTGGTTAGTAGAGGAACGAGATGCCTGTGGTGTCGGTTTTATTGCTCATCGCCAGAATCATACCAGCCACGAAATTGTCGAAAAAGCCTTAGGTGGTTTAACCTGCTTAGAACACCGAGGAGGTTGTAGCGCTGATCAAGACTCTGGTGATGGTGCTGGAGTATTGACAGCTATCCCTTGGGAGCTGTTCCAACAAGACTTTGCCGAAAGGGGGAAGGAATTTCCATCCACTAATAAGATAGCTGTGGGGATGATCTTTCTACCACAAGACCAGGAAGCAGCACAAAAAGCTAGGACAATAGTTGAGCAAATAGCTGCCAAAGAAAAATTGATTGTACTGGGTTGGCGAGTAGTGCCAGTGCAACCTGATTTACTGGGGGTACAAGCAAAAGAAAATCAACCGCAGATTGAACAAGTTTTGTTAACTTCTGTTGACAAAAGCGGTGATGAATTGGAACGACAGTTGTACATTACCCGCCGCCGAATTAGTAAAGTTGCAACCAAAATCTCAGAAGAATTTTATATCTGCTCCTTGTCAAATCGCACAATCGTCTATAAAGGCATGGTGCGTTCTGCCGTCTTGGGGAACTTTTATCACGATTTAAAAAATCCAGCTTACAAAAGCGCTTTTGCTGTCTATCACCGCCGCTTTAGTACCAACACGATGCCCAAGTGGCCTCTAGCTCAACCAATGCGGTTTTTAGGCCACAACGGCGAAATCAATACTTTATTAGGTAACATCAACTGGATGATGGCACGAGAAGCTAGCCTGAATCATCCTGTATGGGGCGATCGCGTCAACGAACTTAAGCCATTAGTTCATATTGATAACAGCGACTCAGCTACTCTAGACAACGTACTGGAATTGCTGGTGTGTTCTGGACGCAGCCCCTTGGAAGCTTTAATGATTATGGTTCCAGAGGCTTATCAAAATCAGCCTTCTTTACGTGATTTCCCAGAAATTGTTGATTTCTACGAATATTACAGTGGTTTGCAAGAAGCGTGGGACGGTCCTGCACTTTTAGTATTCAGCGATGGCAAAAAAGTTGGTGCAACACTAGATCGTAATGGTTTAAGACCAGCTCGTTACCTGATCACCAAGGATGATTACATTGTCGTAGCTTCGGAAGCTGGTGTAGTAGACTTTCCAGAAGCCAATATTGTCGAGAAAGGTAGACTCGGACCAGGGCAAATGATTGCCGTGGATTTAGAAAATCATGAAGTGCTGAAGAATTGGGAAATTAAGCAACGCATTGCCAAGCAGCACCCTTATGGTGAATGGCTGCAACAGTACCGTCAAGAACTCAAACAAATTATCAGTAGTCAGCCCTCAGATGTTAATGGAAATGGACATCTGCCTGCTGAAAATCGTAACGGGCATAGTACTGAGAAAATTGATAAACAAACCTTGCTTGAGCTGCAAACTGCCTTTGGCTACACCACAGAAGATGTAGAAATGGTGATTCATCCAATGGCGATCGCAGGTTCAGAGGCGACTTTCTGCATGGGGGATGATATTCCTTTAGCAGTGCTGTCACAAAAGCCCCACCTGCTTTATGACTATTTCAAACAGCGCTTTGCTCAAGTGACAAACCCAGCGATCGATCCCCTCCGGGAAAAGCTTGTGATGTCTTTGAAAGTCGAACTGGGTGAACGGGGTAACTTATTAGAACCTAAACCAGAATATGCGCGGAGATTAAAACTTGAGTCGCCACTGTTGACAGAGGTAGAGTTGGAGGCAATTAAGCTATCAGGATTTGCCACAGCCGAGTTGTCAACCCTATTTGCGATCGCCACTGGCCCTGAAGGATTAAAAGCCGCAGTCGAGTCTTTGCAAGCACAAGCAGCTGAATCTGTCCGCGCAGGTGCAAAGATTTTAATATTAAGCGATCATCGGGTCAATGACAGTATCAGTACAGAATACACCTACATTCCTCCTCTGTTAGCAGTTGGTGCCGTGCATCACCATCTGATTCGTGAAGGGTTGCGAATGAAAACATCCCTGATCGTCAATACTGCCCAATGCTGGAGTACTCATCACTTTGCTTGTCTGATTGGCTACGGTGCTGGTGCAGTTTGCCCGTATATGGCTTTAGATACGGTGCGCGATTGGTGGTCTGATCCCAAAACTCAAAAGTTAATGGGTGTGAAAAAAATTCCAGCCCTCACCCTAGAAGAAGCTTTAGGAAACTATCGCAAAGCAGTAGAATCAGGTTTACTAAAAATTCTCTCCAAGATGGGAATTTCTCTGCTCTCTAGCTATCAAGCAGCCCAAATCTTTGAAGCTATTGGCATCGGTGGGGATTTAATAGAACTAGGATTCCGTGGTACGACTTCCCGCATCGGTGGTTTGAGTGTTACCGAACTCGCTGATGAAGTACTTTCTTTCCACAGTAAGGCTTTCCCAGAACTGACGACCAATAAGTTAGAAAACCTGGGCTTTGTGCAGTACCGTCCTGGCGGCGAGTACCACATGAATAGCCCCGAAATGGTCAAGGCGCTGCATAAGGCTCTAGATGGCAAAAACTACGACCACTATGAAGTTTACAAAAAGCACCTCCAAGGTAGACCAGTAACAGCTTTACGGGATTTGCTCGACTTCCAAGGCAATTCTGTCCCAATTCCGCTAGAAGAAGTGGAATCGGTATCTGAAATTGTCAAACGTTTTTGCACCGGTGGGATGTCTTTAGGCGCTTTGTCAAGAGAAGCCCATGAAACTTTAGCGATCGCCATGAACCGGATTGGCGGTAAATCAAATTCTGGAGAAGGTGGCGAAGACCCAGTGCGCTATGTACTTCTAAATGATGTAGACGAGTCTGGTCACTCGCCAACCCTACCTCATTTAAAAGGATTGCGAAATGGTGATCAAGCTTATAGTGCCATCAAGCAAGTTGCATCGGGACGCTTTGGGGTCACGCCAGAGTATCTAGTCAACGCCAAACAAATTGAAATCAAAATTGCCCAAGGTGCCAAACCTGGAGAAGGTGGACAACTACCAGGTCCGAAGGTGAGCGAATACATTGCGATGTTAAGGCGCTCAAAGCCAGGTGTCACCCTGATTTCGCCGCCACCGCACCACGATATCTATTCTATTGAAGACCTAGCACAACTGATTTTTGATCTCCACCAAATTAACCCCAAAGCAAAGGTATCGGTGAAACTCGTTGCCGAAGTTGGCATTGGCACGATCGCGGCTGGTGTAGCTAAGGCAAACGCTGATATCATCCAGATTTCTGGTCATGATGGTGGTACAGGTGCATCGCCACTAAGTTCGATTAAACACGCTGGTTCCCCGTGGGAATTGGGTTTAAGTGAAGTGCATCGCGTCTTAATGGAAAATAGCCTGCGCGATCGCGTGATTTTACGCGTAGATGGCGGTCTGAAGAGTGGCTGGGATGTGGTAATAGGTGCATTGATGGGCGGTGAAGAATTCGGTTTCGGTTCCATCGCCATGATTGCTGAAGGCTGTATCATGGCGCGAGTTTGCCACATGAATACCTGCCCTGTAGGTGTTGCTACTCAGAAAGAAGAACTCCGCAAGCGGTTTACAGGAATACCGGAACAGGTTGTCAACTTCTTCTACTTCATCGCCGAAGAAGTGCGTAGTTTGTTAGCCCGACTTGGCTACCGTTCTTTGTCAGAAATCATTGGACGTGCAGATTTGTTGAAACTGCGCCCAGAGGTAAAACTTACCAAAACGCAATCATTAAACCTGGACTGTTTACTTCAGCTACCAGATACCAGAGAAAATCGTAGCTGGTTGCTGCATGAAGAAGTCCACAGCAATGGTGTGGTTTTGGATGACAAATTTATTGCCGATCCCGATATTCAAGCTGCCATTCGTAACCAGTCTACTGTCACCAAGACTTATCCTATTGTCAATACTGACAGAACAGTAGGTACAAGATTAGCAGGTGCGATCGCTTCTCAATATGGTGATAGCGGCTTTGAAGGACAAATTAATCTCAACTTTACAGGCAGTGTTGGGCAAAGCTTTGGTGCGTTCAACCTTCCTGGTATAATTTTGACCCTGGAAGGAGAGGCAAACGACTACGTAGGTAAAGGGATGCATGGTGGTGAAATCATTATCAAACCTCCAACTGATGCTACTTATAATGCATCACAAAATGTGATAGTTGGCAATACCTGCCTCTATGGTGCGACTGGTGGCGTGTTATTTGCCAACGGACTAGCAGGAGAACGCTTTGCTGTGAGAAACTCCAAAGGCATAGCAGTGATTGAAGGTGCTGGGGATCACTGCTGCGAATATATGACTGGTGGTGTAATTGTCGTCCTCGGCAAAGTAGGCCGTAACGTAGCAGCTGGAATGACTGGTGGATTGGCATACTTCTTGGATGAAGATGACTTATTTGGTGAGTTAGTCAACCCGGAAATTGTCAAAATGCAGCGAGTGATTACAGAAGTAGGTGCAAAGCAGTTGCAAGAGTTAATCCAAACTCATGCGGAACGCACTGGTTCACCAAAAGCGAAGAAAATTCTGCAAAACTGGCAAGAATTTTTGCCGAAATTCTGGCAGTTAGTTCCGCCTTCTGAAGCTGATAGTCCAGAAGCTGATCCTGAAAAAAAAACAACTGAGTTTAGTTTAGTGACTAGTCATTAGGAACTTCCAAATAAAAAATACTCAACTACTTCTTGTGAGGTGGGCGTCTCGCCTGACCGTAGCCAAAGGTGGACAAGACTCCGGCGTGAGCGCTACTTCGACCCTTTGACAAGCTCAGGGTAACACTTGTCGAAGGGCAAGCTCAGTACAAGTCAGTCGAAAGCTGCCCACCCCACAAGATTGGATCATTTATTTGTTAGAAATCTTTAAAAGGGAGGGATCTTAACTAGCTCATTTAGAAATAATGCATTTTAACCATAAAAATATAATTTTAGTTTTCACCCGATACTATTGACCAATTACCCATAATTAATAATTATTAATTTTTGTGACCGATCAACTTTTGGTCTGCATCTTGCATTTCTAAAAGTTCTGGAATAGTCACAAAGCGATAGCCTTGCTTTTTAAAGTTGCTAATAATTTCTGGTAAAGCTTGTATAGTTCTAGAACGGTTCCCCCCACCATCATGCATTAGCACAATCCCACCAGGTTTGGAATCTTTAATCACGTTATTAATCAAGTTTGGTACAGTTGGCAGCTTGTAGTCTGTAGAGTCAGCTGACCACATTACCACAGCATATTTTTGGCCTTTAGCATAAGCAACTAATCCATTGTGCAGGAAGCCACCAGGCGGTCGAAAGAGATTTGTTTTAACACCTGTAACTTGATAAATTAGGTCTTCTGTACGATCAATTTCAAAAGCAGCTGCTTGTGCATTCAAGAAGTGATACCAGTGATGCCAAGTATGGTTAGCAATGACGTGACCTTGAGCGACAATCTGCCTTCCTAACTCTGGATAATTTTTCAGGTTCTGCCCGACCACAAAAAACGTCCCTTTGATATTATTTGCTTTGAGAATATCTAGTACTTGCTCTGTAGTCTGAGGCCAAGGACCATCATCAAAGGTGAGAGCAATCACTTTCTTACCTTGAGTGAGTTTTGCAGCATTAATTATTACCCCTTGAGAGCTTGATGGTATAGGGTAGGATAGTCCCTTTACTTGTGCTTCTTGCTGCCAAATTGTAAGCATTGCCGCTTTTAATTTCTGAATGCGTTGCTGAGTTCCTACGTTTGCAGCGACATCCCTGATATTTATACTTTGTCTATTCTGAGGCTCCGAAGCATTTGGCCTTAGAAGCATCATAAAAGCAAGGCTAAAAACACCACCTAAGGCAAGTAGCGCAATTAATATTCCTTCTGGCCACAGAAACGACTTATTGTTTTCCACCTGATAGCTCCTTCAAAGATCGAACCATCAATCACGGTTATGACGGTACGTTATAGCACATTTTTTTAGATATTTAGATCCAGTTGCTTTCTGGTAATCCCGAAAATTGGAATAGAAACTCACAATCGGCAAGACAGACTATACGGCTTTAACTGAAATCTAGATGCTCTAGATTTCGACGAATGCTTAGACAATACTTGGTACTGTTTAATGTCAACTCACTCATAAAAGGCAAGGTCTACGCTTCCAGATTCTTACCGCTAGCTCTAAGAAGGAACACAATCAGATAATTAACCACACCCCAAAATCCTCTTAATAGCAGTTTTAAATTAGTTACTGTCTTTCACTTCACCGCTAAAACAGCATTATCCTTTCAAGTTTTATAGCTTTGCAAATAAGATAAGCTAAACTGTCGAGCCTACAATTTACATTTTTCGTGGACTGGAGTTTTTATAGCAAAACTTTCTGACAGGAAAGTTGTATAATTTACAGCTTAGTGAATTATTTGATTAACATCCAAAACTAGTTACAAGGGGCCGAGTATCTTTCAAGAAATAGTTTAATAAACTATTAGTTTTATTCTTGATAAGATATATTTTACTACGTGCTGGCATTACTTCCTTTTTAAGAAAAAGTTAAATTGCCAACTAAGAGATGTTGCCTTATACTTTCTCTGAAATAGAAAGACGAAAATTCATTCAATAGACCTATCCACAAATAAAGCTCAAAGTAGCTGAAACCCTTACTTAGCAAGCTTTTTAGCTAAAAAACACAATAATCTCTAAAACCCTGTCCAGGGCTAGGTTTCAGGCAAATAAAGTTCTCATTTCCGGATAAGTCTAATATAGTTTCTCATTGCCAAGGGACACTTATTCGTTAATCCAGATACTTTTGAGCCATTTAGTAAAATAATTCTCTCGGCAGTTTAGTTCTATTTTTGATGCTGATACTTTAGCCTAAATTGCTAGTAGCTTTCTATCTGTTAATGTTTTTCTCAATAATTAAGGAGATTTATATTATATTAATAGTACATTTTAATATACGTTGTCACCGTGTAATTACGGGAGATAATCGCATATATATATAGGCAATTGGTGAAAATTGCAGCAATAGTATGGTATCTATATAAAGCATTAAATTCTATATTTAAATGTAATATGTTTTACTAATTACACTAAATGAAGCGAGAGTTATGTATTTAAAAGTACCTTTAAAGGGAGATGATTTTTCTGTAATATCACTTAATAATATATATAAAAATATATTTTATTCCAACTGAGCTTCAAGCAAAGCTGTCCTCTGCCTTATTTGGGTAAAGTGAAGCAGATATTGTGAGACATTGGGTAAACTGTTTTGCCACTCAACGACCAATTTTCTGCTAAAAAAGCAAAATTGAAGATTATCTCATAACTGGCCTTATAATTGCAGCAATTAGAATTAAGATTTTTAATTATCTATCTAAGAATCCTCATCATTAGCTGATATTGCTTTAGACAAGTGATTGTTTATTTACAGTACTTTTGCTTATCTTTAGTAAATTGAATAGCTGTATTATTTAATACCTGTATGAGTTCGTACAGAAACCAGCTTGCTTATCAGTATACCTTTTGAGTCAAAATAATCAAGGTATTTGTCCCACTTCTGAAACTGGCTAGAAACTTTTATGATTCCTCACGAAAGTGATGCAAAAGAAGACCGTGCGTCGTTAAAAGTATGGCGTAGTTGGCAAGAAAATCTGATTTTAATTGCGATCGCCTTATGTTTAGCATTCCTGATTCGGACTTTTATCGCCGAACCCCGCTATATACCTTCTGACTCAATGTTACCCACCTTACATACAGGCGATCGCTTGGTAATTGAAAAAATCTCTTACCATTTTCACCCTCCCATAACTGGAGATATTATTGTGTTTCAGCCATCCGCAGAACTACAACG
The DNA here is from genome assembly GCF_054880495.1 of Nostoc sp. Taxonomy (NCBI): domain Bacteria; kingdom Bacillati; phylum Cyanobacteriota; class Cyanophyceae; order Nostocales; family Nostocaceae; genus Nostoc; species Nostoc sp. Next base: position 17,787 of record NZ_JBTYKD010000420.1, on the reverse strand, counting down.
TCGAGGATATCCCAAAGACCAAGCCTTCATCAAGCGAGTTATTGGCAAGTCTGGTGAGGTAATTAGTGTTGCTCATGGCAAAGTCTACCTCAACGGTCAGCCGTTGACAGAAGATTACATCGCTGAACCCCCAAATCAGCCATATCGACCAGTGAAAGTTCCAGAAGACGAATTTTTTGTCATGGGCGATAACCGCAACGATAGTAATGACTCTCGCTATTGGGGCTTTTTACCCCGAAAAAATATTATCGGTCGGGCAACGTTTCGCTTTTGGCCTCTCGACCGCATTGGGTTTATTTAATTAGTTAGGAGCAGAGACGCGATTAATCGCGTCTGTACAGGAGAGACGCGATTAATCGCGTCTGTACAGGAGTTATAGAGACCTAACCCCCAACCCCTTCCCTACTAGCGTTGGGGAGTAAGATTCAAAGCCTCTTTCCTTTTAGGAGAGAGGTCAAAGTGTATTGCACACAAACGAGAAGCCATACATACTAATTTAAAACCTTAAATAATACATCATCTGAGCGATCGCATCACCACTTAACTCTAACCGCCGTTGGAAATCAGCCAAGTTACGATAAAGCCCAGCTGATTGCCGATTTTGAACCACTGCTTGCGCTAAAGACAAATCCATAAATGGAATTTGTGCTAACTTTTCAACTGTTGCTGTGTTCGGGTTGACTAAATTGGTAGGATTTTCTAGAGATTGGTGGTCATAGTAAATAAAATTCAGTAGAGGCTTTAATGGCTCTAGTCGCGGTGCTGGCATACCCAAAGCCGCAGCCATATCTTCAATACAGTAAAATTTAACACCCGATCGCGAAAGTTCCACAAGCGATCGCGCTTGGTGAATTGACAATCCTGGTAGGCGTAACCAATCATCTACAGTCGCTTGATTAGCATCAATCCGAATACCTAATTTGGCGGCTATCTGAATTTCTTCCCCAGATTGGAGGCGATAGTAGGGATCATTAAGGAGCTTGGCGCGGAGTTTTTGCAGCTTGGGGTTCAAAGGTAGCCAGTTATTCATGATTGTCGCTTACCTCAAGAAATCTGGTCTAGCAATTGGCGGCGCTTTTGCTCAAATTCATACTCTGAAATCAGTCCATCCTGGCGCAAAGCATCTAATTCTCGCATTGCCTCAGCGATCGCTCCTACCTGATTACTCACCCTGGGTGAGTTTCTTGCCCCTGACTTGCCTAGATTAAAATTGCGATCGAAAGCTTCTTCGTCTTGCGCTAAATACCAAACTCCCTCAATGGCACTAGCTATCTTCGGGATAGGCGTCCAGAAAAGCAACAGATACAAAACACCCCACAACGGCTGTCCCAGATAGAATTTATGTAATCCAGAAATTGTCAGTGTGCCAGAAAAAGCTAAAACAGCGGCAACACTTCGGCTTTTACGCTTAGTCAACATATTTCTAACAAATATACCAATACCACAGTTTCTACAATAAGACAGCCAAAAGGCACAGGAACAATTCAAAACTCACTTATTCAAAATTTCAAATGTTCGCGTAGCGTCTCCTAGAGAAGAAAAGTAATTGTAGTAAACATCCTGGCTATATTGCCGAATTTTTAATTACTACTGGACATATAAAGTCAACTAACTTGTCTTGGCCTTCGGACTTTTGGAGTAAGCTGTTGCGCCTTAAATTTGTACTAATATTTTGTCAATATGATTCTGGCGTCAGACGGAAAGCCCGCCCTGACAATGTAAACTGTATACGTAACAGCTTAGGAAGTCCCACGATTTAGTATTTGAAGAAATTTGAGTAAGTTTCACAGACTTTTATTAAATCGGTTTAGCCAGGGGAAGCGTTCTCCAGTCAAGTGTTGAAATTTCGGTAACAAACCGTACCAAAACCGAAGCTTCGTGACTAGATTACTCCCCTAGACTAAAATAAAAATAGAAGTAAAACTATTAAGCTACTGAGTCTGGGCGCTCAGTTTAATATAAGCAATATGGGATTCTTCGATTCTGATATAATTCAGCAAGAAGCAAAACAGCTGTTTGAGGATTATCAAGCGCTGATTAAGCTTGGCAACGGCTACGGCAAATTTGACCGCGATGGCAAAAAGCTGTTTATCGAGCAAATGGAAGCCATGATGGATCGGTATCGCATCTTTATGAAGCGCTTCGAGCTATCAGAAGATTTCATGGCACAAATGACAGTAGAACAACTTAAAACACAATTAGGTCAGTTTGGTGTCACCCCGCAACAAATGTTTGATCAAATGCACCTCACTTTAGAACGAATGAAAGGCGAGCTAGAAAAACAGCCCTAGTCAATTTTAGACTTCGGCTACGGTTCTATCGAGCGACTTGTGCTGAGCGCAGTCGAAGTAAGTCGAGATGTTCAGTCAAACCATTTTGAATTTGGGATTTTGGATTGGCAATTAATCCAAAATCTAAAATCTAAAATTATTGTGACTTGGGGCGAGAAAACTGCGAAGGGGGCTTGAAGTTTTCTACTGGTACGTTCTTAAGTGCCTTCTGCATAAAATCTTTCCAAATGGGAGCAACCAAAACGCCACCTGTGGCATGATCAGCTAATTGTCTGTTGTCGTCTCTCCCTACCCAGATAGCAGTTGTTAACTGTGGCACAGTACCAACAAACCAAATATCTTTTTCTGATGATGTTGTTCCCGTCTTCCCTGCGGCTGGGCGACCGATCGCAGCACCTTTACCTGTACCATCAGAGATTACCGATCGCATCACATCGATAATGGCTGCTGAAGCCCAAGGATCGAGAACTAGCTGGGGTTTAGGGGTGTTATCTAGCAAGACGTTACCACTACTATCGGTGACACGGGCAATTACAGTTGGTGGAGATTGCCAGCCATAATTAGCAAAGGTAGCATAGGCACTAGCCATTTCCAGAGGGGTAACACCAATTGCCCCAAGTGGCAAAGAAGACACAGGCTCCATCGGACTCATAATTCCCAAGGTACGGCAGGTTTCTATGACTCTATTCATCCCCACAGCCTTACCAACCTTGATCACAGGAATGTTGCGCGATTGGGATATAGCTGTGCGGATTGACATTTCTCCCTTAAAAGTCGCATCATAATTTCTGGGAGAGTACCAACCATTACCATCTCGATAGCTAACTGGGGCATCTAATACCGTTGAGTCTGCCGTATATTTACCAGTAGCAAAAGCAGTATAATAGACAAACGGTTTAAAAGAAGATCCGGGCTGGCGTTGAGATTGAGTTGCACGATTGAATTCACTGGTCTTAGGATCAATACCACCCACCAGTGCTTTGATAAAATGTGTGCGCGGATCAATTGCCACCAGCGCCATTTGATTCCTAGATAATCCCTGTTCTAGTAGTGATTTATGCCACTTACTGACAGTTTCTTCTGCCATCATTTGGAAGTCGGCATCAACTGTAGTTTGAACTCGCATCCCACCTTTGAGTAGTGTTTCACGCCCAAATTTCTTAGCTAACTCCTGCGCTACGGTATTGGTTACATAGGGTAGGGCACTACCTTGAAAGGATTTGATTTTACCAAGTTTGATTTCTTGCTTGAGGGCATTGTCATACTCTAACTGGCTGATCCAGTTTAATTCCAGCATCCGTCCCAGCACTTCTTTTTCTTTCTGTTTTGCTAGCTTCATGCTTACAAACGGGCTGAATTCTTCTGGTGCTTGAATCAAACCCGCCATCATTGCTGACTCACCCAAGGTTAAATATTCTGCTGACTTATTAAAGTAACTGCGTGCCGCCGTTTGTACACCATAATTGTTATGACCCCAATAAACTTGATTGAGGTACATTTCTAAAATTTGGTCTTTATTGAGAATTTGTTCTAACCGGATTGCTAGCACTGCCTCTGCTAGCTTGCGGGTAAAGACACGCTTGCGAGATAAAAACAGGTTTTTTACCAATTGCATGGTGACAGTAGAGCCACCCTCTCGCACTCCATGTGCTGTCGCGTTAACTACTATAGCCCGCCCAACGCCGACGGGGTTAATACCGTGGTGATCGTAAAAGTGGTTATCTTCACTTGCTAATACCGCCCGTTTCAGATTCGGGGAAATTCTATCTAGGGGTACGACTTCTCGGTTGGCTTCTCCGTGGATACTCGTTAAAAGTTTACCCTTAACGTCATAGATGTAAGTTGTTTCCGACGGAAAGAAGTTACGTAGCTGTCTCACATCTGGCAAATTACGGAAACTAATTGCTAAACCAACCAGTCCTCCGGCTACAATGGAACTTGCCAGCATGGTGATTGAGAGGAGAGTACCGCCAGTTACCTGACCGACTCCTTTTATAAACTCAAAACCTGATGAAGCCCGACGTTGTGGCTGCTTATCTTCAAAAGTCCTAGACGACGACACGGCTATTACACTTCCTCACTTGTAAATTTAACTGTAATTGATTGGGCGAAGCAAGGCGGTTAATTTTTTGCAATTATAGTAGTTTGGCAGATGAGAAAGTGGATAAATTGCAAGTGTTTATAACCAACTTAACTTCTAGTGTGCAAAACATCGCTAACAGTGGATTTTCTAGTATGACGCCAGATTTTGCTTGGCTGCGTCGTGGTGTAGTAGAAGTTTTCCCACAACCACTTGATGCTAACAGTGAAAGTCTAGAAAAGCGTTTGCTAACTACAAACCAACCTTTGAGGATCAAATTAGGGATTGACCCAACGGGTACTGATATTCATCTCGGTCATAGCATACCAGTACGGAAACTGCGATCGTTTCAAGATGCAGGTCATATAGCAGTTCTAATTATTGGAGATTTTACCGCACGCATTGGCGATCCGACTGGTAAATCTGAAGTGCGTCGTCAGCTTACAGAAGCAGATGTCGCTCAAAATGCTCAGACTTATCTTGATCAAGTACGTCCTATCTTGGATTTTGACACACCAGGAAGGTTAGAGGTGCGCTATAACTCCGAATGGCTATCTGGGCTAAACTTAGAGAAAATTTTGGAGTTACTCTCGACGATGACGGTGGGGCAGATGTTGGCGAAGGAAGGATTTGCCGATCGCTATAAAAAAGAGAATCCGATTTTTATCCATGAGTTCCTCTACCCGTTAATGCAAGGTTTTGATTCGGTTGCCGTTGAGGCAGATGTGGAATTGGGAGGGACTGATCAGAAATTTAACATTGCTGTGGGCAGAGATTTGCAGCGCCATTTTGGTCAAAAGCCGCAATTTGGGATGCTACTGCCGATTTTGATTGGCACGGATGGGGTGCAAAAAATGTCCAAGTCTTTAGATAATTATATTGGTTTGTCGGAACACCCAGGACAAAAGTACCAAAAGTTACAAGGAGTTCCCGATCATCTGCTGTCACAGTATTTTGAACTGTTGACGGATTTACCTTTGGATAAACTACCAGAAAATCCCCGCGATTGCCAAACACTCCTAGCATGGGAAATTGTCAAACAGTACCACGGCGAAACCGCAGCCCAAGAGGCCAAAGAAGCAGCCCAAAGCGGCGGAAAGGAAGGTGCAGTTCTAGAATTTTCTCTTTCTTCTGGCGTGCCGCAGTTTCCGACTAAGTTAGCCTATATTCTCAATGTCACTGGCTTGTGCAAAAGTACGGGGGAAGGAAAGCGGAAAATTCAAGAGGGTGGAGTGCGTTTAGATGGCGATCGCATTACCGATGTTGATACGACTTTTGCTGATCCCGCCGAGTTACAAGGTAAGGTTTTACAAGTTGGGAAAAATAAGTTTGTGCGTTTAGTTTAAATGGGGAGTGGGGAACTGGAAATGAACGCAGAACAACGAATTATTGTACCTTTGGATGTGCCGGATGAACAAAGCGCGATCGCACTTGTAGATCAACTTCCGCAAATCGGTTTCTGGAAAGTCGGCTTAGAGTTGTTTACCAGCACTGGCCCAAAAATTCTAGAAGTGTTAAAGTCTCGGCAAAAGCGCATTTTTCTAGATTTAAAGTTTCACGACATCCCGAACACAGTCGCTGGTGCTTGTCGTAGTGCAGCTAGTTACGGGGTAGATTTGTTGACAATTCACGCTGCATCTGGTAATGAGGCTCTGAAAGCTGCAACAGAGGCGGCACAGCAAGGGGCTGCCCAAGCGGGTGTAAAACCGCCTAAATTAATTGCGATTACTTTGTTAACGAGCATTTCTGCTAGGCAGTTGGCGTTTGATTTAAAGATTCCCCTAGAGTTACCAGAATACGCCCTAGAAATGGCACTGCTGGCTCAAGAAGCGGGATTAGATGGGGCAGTTTGTTCGCCTCAAGAAGTGGCACAGTTGCGGCAAACTTGTGGAAATGACTTTTTGCTTGTTTGTCCGGGCGTTAGACCAACCTGGTCAGATAAAGGTGATCAAAAGCGATCGCTGACCCCAGCCCAAGCCATTAAAGCTGGTGCAGATTATCTCGTTATTGGGCGTCCCATTACTACTGCTACTGAGCCGGAGTTAGCCTGGAAGAGGATTTCTGAGGAGTTAACTGCGATCGCATGAAAGCAGGAGTCAGTGATAAGCAGGGGGACAGGGTGCAGGGTGTAGGGGAAAATAATTTTACCTCTTCGCTCAGGAAGAAAAATTATAGTTGCCTTTTAGCTTGTGGCTTCTGGGTTTTAGTTTTAAATAGCCTTACTTACCCAGCGTTCTCGACAAACCTCACGCCTAAATCCTCTGCGATCGCAGAAAAGGAAAATGTCAATGGTGGGGTGAGGTCTTTATGTTCTGAGCAAAATTTAGAAATATTAACTACACAGCTATTGCAAGATTTACCTAGTTATACCAATCGCGTCAGTCAACGCGCCCGCCGCCTCAGTAGAAGCAGTGATGTTTACAGTTATATACTAGTGGCAGGAAAACCTGAGTTTACTCCTCTGCCCCTTAACCTTGAAGAATATAGTGCAGATGCGTCTAAAAGTGCTGCATCAGGAGTTAAGCAACTTTTCTTTACTACCTTGGAACGGCAGTACATCGGAAAGAAAGCGGTAGAATTGCAGGAGTTCCACTGGCTGTTGTTGACTAAAACTAAAAGTGGTTGGCAACTAGTGATGATGTTTTCTCAAGTTGGTTCCCATTCAACACAGCAGCCACTATCCCCGCCACGCGATAGTAGTAACGGTACTGTTGCCCAAGGGGTTAAAACTTGGTTACGGGATTGTCAAGCGGGAAGTGTACATCAAAAAAACCTAATTCCCAATCTTCGTAAATTAGGAGAATATTAAATAATGTCTAAAATACTCACTCAAATTATCTATGAACAGGATTATCACTTGTGGTTAGAAACTACATTGAAACAATTGCAAAAACGAGATTTAGAGTATGTTGATTGGGATCATTTGATTGAAGAGATTGAAAGATTGGGTAATGAACAGAAACACAAGCTCGAAAGTTATCTACTGCAACTTCTCAAACATCTGCTTTTGTATCAACATTGGAGTCTTCCTGAATGTAAAAATCATTGGGAAGTGGAAATTGATAATTTTCGGGTGGAACTCAGGAAATTAACCAAATCTAAAAATCTCTACAACTATCTGCTCACAGTGGTTGAAGAAGTCTACATTGATGCGCTACGACAAGCAAAAAAGAAAAGTGGATTGAATTGTTTTCCGCAAACTTGTCCTTATAGCATTGAGCAAATTTTAGATGTGGATTATTTACCACCATTTATTTATTGATAAAATCTATAACTAAGAAAAGTTTTGATGAACAAGCTCAACCTAATTCATAATTATTAATTCATATTTCATAATTAAAATCAGTTAAGGCTAAAAAGTAAAACTGGTGTAGGTTGGATTCAGAAACGTAGCAAGATCCCGCAAGGTAAACCAACATTATCAACCATTTGTTGGGTTTCGCTATTGCTCAACCCAACAATGCTATTTTTCTTAACCCAAGCGTATTGCTGGATGGGTATGATTTAACCTATGTCTTTGGGAAGATTTTCAGGAAATATAGCTGATAAACAGCTAAAAAAAGTAGAGATTATTTAAAAACGAAGGCTGGCTTTAATTTAAGCGTTGTAACTCCCATTTTTTGGCGATAACATGGGAATAAGTTTATTTTAAGCTTCTCAAACCGCGTTTAGCGTCAGTTTTTTTATGGACATTCAGTTAATCAACATCGGCTTTGGTAACATCGTGTCTGCCAACCGAGTAGTTGCCATTGTCAGTCCAGAGTCTGCCCCGATTAAGCGGATTATTACCGATGCACGGGACAGAGGTCAACTGATTGATGCAACTTACGGTCGTCGGACTAGAGCTGTAATTATCACCGATTCCAGCCACGTAATTCTGTCGGCGATTCAGCCCGAAACAGTAGCGAATCGCTTTGTGATTTCCCGCGATCATCAAACTGTAGAAAATTGACTAGCAGTCGATTAACAATTCCACTTCTATTTGCACCCTATCGGCAGTACTATGTGAATTAGACGATTTTTCTGTAACCCTTGCTACAAATTCTTTAGTCATCAGTGGACTAGGCCAGGAAGACAAAACTAATGAATAATATTTATTGATTGATTGATTCACAGGTTGAAGGGATAATGCCAGTTTTACCTATCCAGAGTAGTGCTACTACCGAAGAATGCTTACATTTAGGCAGGTTAATTGTTTTAACTGGCCCCAGTGGGGTTGGTAAAGGCACTCTAATGCGATCGCTCCTACAACGTCATCCAGAACTATATTATTCTGTATCCGTGACAACTCGTTCTCCTCGTCCACGGGAAATCGATGGCAAAAATTATTACTTTATTAGCCGCAGCAAGTTTGAACAATTACTTGCGGAAGGGGAATTTTTAGAATGGGCAGAATTTGCTGGTAACTATTACGGCACTCCCCGTGAAGCTGTGCTTAACCAAATTAATTCCGGTAAGTTGGTAGTGCTGGAAATTGAACTACAAGGGGCAAGACAAATTCGTGCTTCCTTCCCCAGTGTCCTCAGCATTTTTATTTTACCGCCTTCCTTTGATGAATTGGAAAAACGGATACGCGATCGCGGCCAAGACTCTGAAGAAGCGATCGCCCGTCGTCTACTCCGCGCCCAAGAAGAAATTCAAGCCGCCGATGAATTTGATATTCAAATCGTTAATGACGATTTTGAAACTGCTTTAAATGATATTGAAGCGCTTTTGTTTAAATAAGTTAGGAGTTAAGAGTTAGAAGTTATAGCGCTTTTAAATTGAGTGTAGTACAGACCAGACCTAACAATAACAGCCCCTTCCGTACTAGCGTTGGGCAGTAAGATTCAAAGCCTCTCTCCTTTTAGGAGAGAGGAATGGAAGTGAGGTCAGAGTATGTTGCATACAAACGAAAAGCGCTATATGAATTTCAACTCTTAACTTCTAACTCCTAGTAATTAACCAAATAGACCTTGAATTGATCCCAAATTGCTAGTCAAAAAGTAAGCGACTACTGCACCACCAATACCACCAATCAAAAAAGAACTGGCGAAATTGTTCCAGCTTTCTTTAGAGTTGAAAGCATCTGTCGGTGGGTTGGGTACGGTAACACTAGGAAGTGCTTTGGGAGGATTGCTATTCGCATACAGAGATAAACCAGCAGTGAGAAACACAACCAAGCCTATAGCTGCCAGTAATCCAGCTAAGTTAGCATTAGCTGTGTCCCGCAGTGGGCCTAATTTGGCAAAGGGGCCAAATATCCAATAACCGTGAGCCATGCCTATTTCTAGCGCACGTCTACCAGGAGACAGACCTGGGCGATAGGCAGGTAAGTTATTAATGTACCACTTGCTCAAGGGAGAAGCATTAATCGGGGTTTCTAGGTTCCCTATTTGTGGATCGCGGAATGCGGGAAAAACAACTTCCCGATTTCTAGGATCGCTAGGAAGATTCTTTGATGCATCTACTGCTTGTGCCATATTTTATGTTTGCCTCTAAATTTAAAATGGTGGCATTTTTATATTAATAATAATTGAGGATAAAGATGTCTTTTGTCTAGGAAGTTTAGAAAAATTAATTTAGCTAGTTTGCAAACTCTGAAACTCGCGATCTGTAAACAGAATCACGAGTTTCAAAAAACTATTTTTGCCGCCTATTTTGGTGATAATTCTGCCTAATTAAGCTGAATAGATCAATTACACAATATTAGGCAAAAAACAAGACATTCAACAGCAATTTTAGATTTTGGGTCGCACCTTTGGTGCGCTTTCAGCGCAACTTGGATTAAAATAATTTTTCGGTTCATGTCCGATCCCTAGTGGGCAATGTAAATCCAAAATTGGAAATCTAAAATCCAAAATTGGTTGGCACTTATGGCAGTGGGTGGAAAAGTAGGTCGGGGAAAAAGAGGTTGAATTCAATCAATATAAATGCTGTGATGGACAGCCAGATGGTAGCTGCCACAGGCGCTGTGGAAAGGAATTTAATCAAGTAGGCTGATTGATCGCCTTTGTCTGCCATGAATTTAGTCTCCAAAACAAATGAATTACTTAAGATGATTTAGCGGGGGGAAATGGGAATTTCTGAATCCTTGGCTGTTAATTTTCCAGAGAGAAGTTCTTGGACTGCTGCTACTGGCCAAGTAAAGCCTGACAGCATGATTGGTAGTGCCAAACCAAGATCGATTTGGATTTCTTTTAGTTCAGTGTCAGATTCCTTTTTGATCGCTTGCAGATAGGCACGACCTACCCAACCAATCCAACCAGCAATATATAAAAACAGAATGCTAGGGATCAGAAAGTCACCAGCATGATCTAGACGACTATCAACAATCAAGTGGGGATAACCCTCAGGACCACACAGCGCCTGAGAATAACGCTCAAACCGCTTTTTCCCTGATTCGGGGTCACCAGTGGTATTACGGGCATTAGCTGCTAGCTCTTGAAAAGCGGGATTGTCCTTACACGGTGTCAAATTAGCCCCTAAAGCTTTTGCTGGGGAGGCAAAATTGAACCAAAGACAAATCGCTAAAATCAAAGCAAACAATCGTCGCATAGAGTTGTTTCCTTTTATTACAAAACAAAAAGTTCTTTGTACAAAACGAAGCGGCTTGTACAGTTCGTTTATTTGCATAACTAGGAAATCATCATACTCTTGGCTGGGAACAGAGTAAAGTTTAAGTAAATAAAAGTTAAAGTTTCTCAACCAAAATAAAGCGCTAAGTCCTGTTAGCGGGGCGTTTAGCCCGTGCCGAGTATGAGAATTGTTGTTGTAGGGTAGTAAAGAAGCAAGATTTTCTCTTTACTATTCAGGACTCCCGACTCAGCACTAATTATTCCCAATGGCAACCGTTTTAGCAATAGAAACAAGCTGTGATGAAACTGCCGTCGCAATTGTTAACAATCGTAAAGTTTACAGCAGTATCGTCGCCTCGCAAATTCCAGTCCATCAGCAGTATGGCGGGGTAGTACCAGAAGTAGCGTCTCGCCAGCACTTGGAAACGATCAATGATGCGATCGCTCAAGCCTTAGAGCAAGCCCAACTAGACTGGGGAAAAATTGACGCAATTGCCGCCACTTGCGCCCCTGGACTCGTAGGAGCGCTGTTGGTGGGGTTAACTGCTGCCAAAACCCTGGCAATGGTACATAACAAGCCATTTTTGGGAGTTCATCACCTCGAAGGTCACATTTACGCAACTTACCTGAGCGAATCAACTTTAAATCCCCCTTTCCTTAGCTTACTGGTTTCAGGCGGACATACAAGCTTGATTTATGTCAAAGATTGTGGTAATTACGAAACTCTGGGACAAACTCGTGATGATGCTGCGGGTGAAGCCTTTGATAAAGTGGCGCGATTATTAAAGCTGGGTTATCCGGGTGGCCCAATGATTGACAAGTTGGCACAAGTGGGCAATCCTCAAGCCTTTGCTCTACCAGAAGGAAAAGTTTCTCTACCGGGTGGGGGGTTTCATCGTTATGATACGAGTTTTAGTGGGTTAAAAACGGCTGTATTACGTTTAGTGCAGCAGTTAGAGAAAGATGGTGGACAAGTACCAGTGGCAGATGTAGCAGCTAGCTTTCAGGAAACCGTAGCGCGATCGCTGACCAAAAGAGCGATCGCCTGTGCCTTAGACTATGGTCTAGACACAATTGCTATTGGTGGCGGTGTAGCAGCTAATAGCGGGTTGAGAAAAAACCTCCAAGCCGCCGCCATTGAACATAACCTACGCGTCCTATTCCCTCCTCTGAAATACTGTACTGATAACGCCGCCATGATCGGCTGTGCCGCCTCTGAACATCTATCTTCTGGTCATACATCCCCCATGACACTCGGCGTTGAGTCGAGGTTAGCGCTTACCCAGGTGATGAAGTTGTATGAACCTGTTGAGTAGTCATTAGTCATTTGTAACCCAATACGCTTGGGCTTAACTCTTTGTCAAAGTTAATTTTTTTTACGAACCGCCAAGGACGCAAAGGAGAGGCAGCGCGTTGCGGGGGTTCCCCCCCGTTGTAGCGACTGCCGTCGCAAAGGAAGAGAAGGAAAAACGCTTAACTGAACTGTATTGAGTTGTAAGCACCAATGCCCAATGCCCAATGCCCAATACACTATAGACTTTTGACTATTGACCGGATATGATTCGCCACTGCATCGGGCTGTTCCAACATCGCCAGGTGTCCGCAATCAGAAATTTCCAAAACATTGTCACCAGAATATTGGAACAGTCTGTGAAAGCTAGCTAAATGGCGTACATACTTGGGTTCCATAACCTTATCTTCGGCACCAGCCAAAAAATAAACTGGCTGCTTTAATTGGGATACTAACTCAGGTAAACGATTGATTTCTTCCTCAGTTGTTGAGTCTAACAGAGTTCCTAGAGCTGCTTCCGGGTCAGCCACAACGAAATCAATCAGTCTCTGACGTGCCCAATAGCGCTCCAAAGGATGTGCCACACTGGCTCTGGTAAACAGCAAATCAATCAAAGGCAATTGGGACAGCCAGCGCGGGCGGACTTGTAAAAATTTCTGACCCGCCGATCGAAACTGCTCAAAGGCTTCTTTGAGGTAAATACCACCGCCAGCGTTGATACAGATAACTCCCTTAACACACTCAGGTATTTGATCTGCTCCCCAAAGAGCGATCGTGCCTCCCAAGGAGTGACCAATTAGCCAAGCACTGGTAATATTAAGCTGTTTCAAGAGAATTGCTAAATCCTGAGCATAGGCAGCAGGGGTATAAAGAGAATCGAAAGGTGAGCCAACCGCACTACTGGAGATGGGTATAAGACTCAGAGACGTTTGTGCCTGACTAAAATCGGTTTTTACCTGGGACTGGGATTCACCAAAACCCCGCAAATCATAGGAAAGGCACTGCAAATCATCTGAGAGGCGGGAAATCACAGGTTGCCAATATCCACGGCTATTGAGCCAACCGTGGATAAATACTAAAGCATGGGGGCAGGAAGTGGGAGCCGTTAGCTCGTATGCGTGTGGAACGCCCAAGATTTCGATAGTTGCCATCCTTATATCGTACCCCGAAGGGCGGGTGCGACTAAATACGGAGTGCGAAGAGTTAGAAGTGAAATTAGGAGTTAGAAGTTAGGAGTGAGGAATTTTTAACTCATAACTCCTCACTTTTATTATTTACCCAACAACCTCTGTCGCACCCCTTCAGCAATTTTGTGACCGAGATATTCGGGAATGAGGCTTTCATTTGGCCCCAACAAGTAAAGAATTAGCCGTGTACGTCCGCGCCAAACCAGTAAATTGGCATTGACTACCAGCAGGTCTTCCTGCCAGATGGCGTACATCACTTTGTAAAATAATCCTGGTTGATTATCGGCTTCAATCACTAGGGCAGGGAGATGAAAGACCGGATCGACATAAAACTCAGTTTGTACCTGCTCTAAGCCAGTGTCAAGATTGAATTCTACTGCCAGCATCTCTTCTACCTCAAACCGACCTCCTAAAGCCTCCCGAATCGCGCGACAGACATTTTCTGCGGTTTTGTCGGTCAAGGCTTTACTACCACGAGACACCAACAGCTTAATAAAAACTAACATCGGCGGACGGATCTGACCGTATAGACTCAGACCGTGGATAGTCAAGCCATAAGCTGCTAGTACACCAAAAATATCACTGAGGAGAAAAGACTGGTTGCGGTAAGCAAAATGCAAGGCACTTTTGCTACCTTCCGGTTTCAGTTCAATGACAGCGCGTCTAGTTTTATAGAGACGGTAGGCTAGCCGTAAATTTTGCAGTTGAATCTCACTGCTGACGAATTGCTCATAAAACTGGGGAAACGCTCGGTTAAAGCGCTTTAGGAGTTCCAGTGTTGAAGATTTTAAACCAGAAGCCATTGTTAAGGGTAAGACTCGCTTGCTTTTGTCACCTAGGGACTTAGGGGCTGGGTGTTGGAGAGTGGGGACTGAGGACTGGCAACAAGGGGGACAAGAGAATAGTGTTCTCAATACCCAATGTCCAATCCCTTGTATATAATTCACTCCTAAGCTAACGTGCATTTAAGCTCTATACGAGCAATTGCCAGGATTAGGTTTTTCCATTTGGAATTTTGAATTACTTATATCTTTATCCTTTTGGTGAATTTCTCCTAGCCTTTACAACAAAATGCTAAAGTTGAAAATGATTGGTGTGAAACACGCTTTAACTGGCTGTTACCATTGCAAATCCCGAAAGCAACCGAAAAAATTTGAGTGTAAGGGGTAGTAAATGGAGGTAGCTATGTTAAACGTGAATCAACACTCCTGAGAGTGGAAACCAATTCAGTTATACTACCCGAACCACGTTGGCATGGGTTTTTGGAAAACTTGGTTTAGTACTCCTGAATCTGTAGCGACAAATAGGACAAACTCCTTTGAAGAGCATACAGCGCAAACTGCGGGCAACTCCAACCCCAACAGCATTAACGAAGCTTCTTCAAAGGAGGCTCGGATCGTCTTCAGTACGGAGCGAGACATTGACCTGTATGAGCTAGAAGAACTCTGTGATGCAGTTGGTTGGTCACGTCGTCCTCTAAGAAAAGTGAAAAAAGCTATTGAGCATAGTTTTCTTGTCGCCTCAATGTGGCAGGTGAGAGGAAACCAAAAGCGGCTCATTGGTTTTGCCCGCGCTACCTCAGATCACGCGTTTAATGCCACTATTTGGGATGTGGTGGTTCACCCAGACTTTCAAAGTCAAGGACTGGGCAAAGCACTGATGAAATACGTTCTCAAAAAACTTAGGAGTGAAGAAATTAGTAATGTGACTCTCTTCGCCGACCCCCAGGTTGTAGATTTTTACCGAACGATGGGGTTTATGGCTGATCCAGAAGGCATCAAAGGTATGTTCTGGTATCCTCACTAACGCTCAATCAAAATAAAACCCGATTCTCACAAGAAAATCAGGTATAATAGCAAAACTCTATTATTTTGATGTGTTTTTGTAAGGTTCAGCCGACGAACGCGCAAGTATATATCTATCTTGTAAAACTAAGTCGGCAAAAAACCTTTATCAGTGTAACGATGTAATCTATAATTGTGTTTGCAAAAGATAAAAAAGATTAGGCATAAGCCGTGTTATCTGATATGATTAAATTAATGCATTTTGCGAAATGGCGATCGCCTTGATCGTAAGTTAATACCAAACCGCAAAAAGTAGTTAAGTGTAACGGGATGTAGCGCAGCTTGGTAGCGCGCCTGCTTTGGGAGCAGGATGCCGCAGGTTCAAATCCTGTCATCCCGATTTAATTAATATAGTTAACAGTTACGGCGGATTAAGTAAAGTCTCCAAAGCCCCAGAGATGGAGAGAATTTTCACTGTTTGATAACACATATAATAGGCATCTACGGCATTTTACAGTGAATAGCGAAGCGAAACCGACAAAAACACAACGTTAGCATAGTCCATTTGTGAAAAATACTATAGCAACCCCGAAATAGTTAGGGAATCTTAGATTTTGACCCTTGACGGTTAAAACTCAACCTCAACACGCAAACGAATTTTTCACAATTGAAATAGATTGCTATATAACTGTAGCTAGTTGGTGCTGTGGAAATCCAACCATTTGTTTAATTTAATTGGACTATTGATGCGAGGAGCAGTCATGAAATCATTTATCCGCTTGGGCGCAACATTGGGTATAGCTGGCACTATATTTTTAGCGGGACTATCAGGAATAGGCAATCTACCGGGAATAGGCAATCTAGAGGCGATCGCCTTGACACAAGATCAGGTAGTAAAAAAGCTCCAAGAAGTACCCGTATTCACGCTGACCAATGCTAAAGGCGAATTTGTGGTTCTTTCGAGGAAAAACGAATCCAAGACGATCTCGCAAGTAGGATTTTTTATTAGCAAGCAAGATGCTCAAAAATTTCTTGACAATCGACTCAAAAAAGAAAATCCCCAGTTGGCAAGCACGCTACAAGTAAGACCTTTGTCCTTGGCAGACTACTATAAAATAGTTCAAGAAAGCAAAAAGAAATCAGAATCTGTAATTTATACTCTAGTGCCGACGCAACAACAGGTAGCTTCGGCAACAAGTATGCTGAATCAGAATGGTCAAAAAGGACAGCAATTCAATGGTATTCCCTTATTTGTACCCAAATTTAAGAAAGATAATAGCTATTTGACCATTCCCGTGCCCAAAGGCAAGGAGCGCTATATCCCTTTCTTTTTTGAAAAAGAGCAAGCAGTGGCTCTATTAGACGAATTTAAAAAAGCCGTGCCCAAAGAAGGAGCCAATACTGAAATTCAGGTGGTAGATTTGTACGGTGTTCTGGAGGCTCTTAATAGCAGCAACGATCCTGGTATAAATAAAATTGTTCTGTATCCATCGCGGGAGTCCATCGATTTTATTCGATCACTTGCGCCGAATCAATCACCAGCTGCTGCGCCCGCTAAAAAATAAGGGATATGCACTCCAAGGTTGAGGCATGGGGGAGAAACATCTGATAGTTTCTGGTTTACAACTTTGGCAGTGGCGGAATGCAGCTTTTAAAGCCGCGATCGCCACTGATGTCCCAACGATTGAGGTAGACTGGCTGCTTCTAGAGGTAGCTGGGTTAGACCGCTTGACACTGGCTTTGGAGTCTTTTAAAAACTGGCCGCAAATTCAGCTGCAATTGCCGCTACAAGAGTTAGATCAACTATGGCAGAGGCGATTAAATGAACGCTTGCCAGTGCAGTATATTGCCGGAGTTACACCTTGGCGTCAGTTTAAAATCGCGGTGTCGAGTGCGGTTTTGATTCCCAGACCAGAGACAGAGAGCTTAATTGATTTAGCTAAAGCATCTGCTAGCAATACTTCAGGACACTGGGCGGATTTGGGTACTGGAAGTGGAGCGATCGCACTGGGATTAGCAGATGTCTTGCCAAAAGCAACAATTCATGCAGTGGATTATAGTTTAGAAGCTCTGGCGATCGCCCAAGCCAATGCTGATAATTTGGGTTTTGCTGACCGGATTAAATTTTATCAAGGTTCCTGGTGGGAGCCACTGGCATTGTTAAAAGGTCAGTTCAGTGGTATGGTGTCTAACCCTCCTTACATCCCCACCAGTAACTTACCTACTTTGCAACCAGAAGTAGTTAACCATGAACCACATCTAGCTTTGGATGGTGGCGCTGATGGCTTAGATTGTATTCGCCATTTGATAGAAATATCCCCTAATTATTTGCGATCGGGTGGCGTGTGGTTAATTGAGATGATGGCTGGACAGGTGGATACAGTGCGAGAACTTTTGCAAAATCAAGGTAATTATTGCAATATTCAAATTCACGCTGATTTAGCTGGAATTGAACGCTTTGCCCTAGCTTATAAAAGTTAAGAGTTAGGAATGATGAGCGATGCCCTCAGCAGTTCGGCAAGTGTTAGGGACTTCCAAATAAAAAAATATCCAACTATTTATTCTGAGGTGGGCGACACGAGAGCCTTTGGTTACAG
>NZ_JBTYKD010000419.1:0-7078 GCF_054880495.1 Nostoc sp. | reverse complement strand
CAACTGGGCATCCTAATCTTGCCAAAAGTGGGGGAATATGTATCCAGATCCACTCCGCTCCATCCCCGATTAATAAGACTTGTTTTGCTTGACTAATTCCCAAGTCAACTAAACCCGCTTCTAAAATCTCCAAAAGTGCTTTATATCCTTCATAAGTGCCATCATTCGTAATAGGAATTTCAGAATTATTTATTTTTTTACCTTGCTCATCAACAACATAAATTGTGAATAACTTTGGCTCAACCCATTTGCCGATAAACCCGTGTCGCTTGGTTTTTGAATTTTTTCTCCCCTTTTTATTAATTCGGATTCGACTCCGACCACCATCTACGGCGATGACAACTCTTTGGCCTTTAAGAATATTACCTTCAGCTAAATTCCCTAATTGGCGATTTAAGATTTTAGATTGACGTAAGTTGATCCCAATTTGACCAAATTTATATGTTAAACGTTCGATTCGTTTTAAACTAAGGTTAATTCCCCAACCCGTCAAAGTTGTACAGGCGGCTTCAAATGAGCTAGTGATTGCACCATATTGGGCAACAGTTGACCATACCAAAGGGGTTAATCCTTCTGACATTCCTAACCACATTAAAAATGGGCAAAATCCTTCGCACAAAGATTGATTTTTATCCTTTTTTTTGTTGATAGTTACTACATACGGTAATTTTAAAGTAACAAGTACATTCCCAATTGTTAATATTTGTCGAGTCCGAAAACCATGTCTTTGGGTTTTGGGATGCCACCAGCCTTGAGTTTGAGTTTTTGCTGTATCGAGAACTGATTGAGATTGGGAAAGATTATATAAAAATAAAGCAATACATTGACCCGCTAAAATAAGCGCTGAATCTCTAATTTTTTGTTCTCTTTCTTTTAATACTTGCCCATCCCAAACAATAACATTAGTCAATTCTAAAAGTTTAGTAATCTGAGCTTCAAAGTCTTTCAATGATTTCGCTAAATCTAAAGTTGCATCTATATTTTTTTCCATCAAGGTAGGCATTTACTGTCTCAAAAGTATTGCTAAAAGGGAATTCTACCTTTTTTCGCATCCACAAAAAAAATAGCACTCCAAACTGATGTTACGGACGCTGTTCATTATTAGAACATCTTACGTATTAATACTAATTAAAAATGTAGTAAATATATTTTTATACTGAAAAAGATGATTAGCGATCGCACTTTTTTTGAGTCGCCTAACAAAATCGCATTGCTCCCAATGACAACTTGCCATTCATCATCTGTTGCCGAAAAGTTACCCAGATTGTTAAAAATATTTTTTACCTCTATCTGGTTCAAGCCATGTAGTTGTAAGGAGCGAACTTGCTTTCCCTCTAATAAGGTAATTTCTTTAGGTTTCTCCCGACTAGTTAACATTAAGCAGCTCTGATGAGATACTTCCCCTAATCGTTTGATTAGTTCCCCATATCCTTCGTATCCTTCATGATAGTGTCCAGTGTCCTTGCCACTACGCAGAATAGCCTCTACATTGTCTAACACCAGTAGACAGCGTGAGGAACGTAAACACTCAATCAATTGCGATATTCTACCGTCTGCGCTTGCTGATAAATTTGTTTCTTGCTGGTTAGACAAGAAATTGATAACATCTGCCAGGATTTCTGTAATGGGTGGGGTATTACGCAATGAGCGCCAAATGACGTACTCAAAGTCTCCTTGAATCTGCTCGGCACAGCATACACTCAGAGCAGTTTTGCCAATCCCACCCATGCCTAGTAGTACCACCAATCGGCAGCGATCTCTTACAATCCATTGCTTCAAGATGGTTAATTCTTCTGTACGCCCGGAAAAATCGGAAATATCAACCGCCTCTCCCCAATCTTGGTGGTTGCAGTAATTCTGCTGAGTTAGGGGAGTTATTGGATGTAACCTAGGTTCGTAAACTAGGTGGGAGTTGGAAACAATCCTACCGCGCAAATCTTGCCACGTCGGTGGCAATTGGGCTGAATTCTGGCAAATTGTTGGTAACCAAGTAGCACAAGGAAATCGATCTTCTAGACCTTGCAGTTTTTCCCGTGCTTCCCGCACTGCTATATAGAAAGACTTACCATGAGAAAAGAATTCTAAGAAATACTTCAAAAACTCCTGTGCAACTAGGTCTGGTACAGGCTCACGCATCACAATGACTTGCGGAATGTGCAAATCAGCTAGCTCTCTCGCTAATCCCAAACCGTCACAGGAGTTAAAAATCACTAGCTTCAAACCGTGTTCAACACTTTTTCTCAGGGCATACTTTAGCTCATTAATTGTTAAGCTATCAGTTTGATTAATGTAAAGCTGACCAGATTCACCATTTGCTTTACCTGAGCTATGCCCAGCGAAAAAGAGAATATCCCAACCTTGCTCCCAAAGCTTTTCGTTCAACTCTTGGCGTTGAGGCTCTACTAGAAAGCTAACTTCAGCCTCAGGTAAATGCTCTAGTAAGACTCGATCTGCCTGGGTATCAATACCAGCACTATTACCCAAAACCGCTAAGATTCTCACATGATGTCTATGAGGTAATGGCTGTTCAACAAATTCATAACTAGACGTACTTAAAGCAATTTCAGCCTTGGGATAAAGATCAAAGCAATCCCACAGGTGCCAAGGCAATCGCTGAAGTCGGATGTCTTTGGCTTGAATAATTACTCGAATTTCGTCCGATGGCATTAATCTTTCTAACAATTTCTCTCTAATGGAGCGAAACGATTCAGATCTAAGCCAAGCATTCAAGTGGTTAAGCAACTCCTTTGCGGTATTGTAGCATTTCTCTTGCATAGAAACATTGGTGACTTGAAAGGCTTCAGCTGTCAACCGAGAACTTAGCCCTAAGCTACGATAGGTTGATTGCCAGTAGATGTAGTGTTGAAGAACCTCTGGGGCTGGAGGTAGCTTACCTATAATTTGTACCCAAGGGAGAGCGTCATCTTCGCCAATCTGCAATGTAACTGGAAACCCTTGCTCAGGATCACTATCCTCCAGCTTTAAAACAACTAACTTACCCACAATTGTTGCTGATTCACTAGGAGTTTCTCTAATTTAGAATACAATATTTTTCCATGTTTAATTAGTAGATCACAAAGTTTTTTAAAAGCCCTGCCACATTAGCATTCCATCAAAACACTTGCACACAAGAAAAGAACCTATTAATCAACATTTCAGTCGATACGGTGAGTTGCCTGAAAGCGTAGGCGTAGCCCGTCGTAGACATCGCTCTTAGAGGATGTTTTAAAAGGGTCTTTTGCTCTCATATTGAGCAGAGCGAAGCATTTCAGTGCAGGGAGCCATGATTTGGCTGTTGACCCAATTGACTACAAGATTATTTTCTTGGAATGAGGCTGCGATCGCAGTTTCTATCTAATCCGTCAAAACCTTTACTCATAAGCATTTGGGATTCGCGGACAAGTCTCCTATTCAGCCGCATTCTCAACATATCTCAGGTTCCATCAATTAGTTTTACTCGGAAAGTTTTGATAACAATTCTCATAATGAAAATTGCTGCATATACAGCGCCCGATTATAAACGTTTTTAAAAACTTAAAGGGGAAATATCGTCAGTATATGAAGTTTTGTTACATAATGCGTAATTGTTACAAGCCAAGCTGAATTCATAATTATGAGCGTTCATGAAAGATTTAGAAACCTAATTCTTTCGTCCTCCTCTAGATTTGATTGCTTTATTGCAAACTGTACTAATCGAATTCTCGTTAATGTTAGTACATTGCAAGATAAGTTCACACATCTACCAGTCTGCAAGATAAGTAAAACTTATGGATTATCAAAAAAAAATAACAGTTACATCCAATGGCGATCTCACCTTAAATTACACCTATACATGATTACTTGTATATAAGTAATCATGTATAGGTGTAATTTAGTATTAGCCATATTTCAAAAATTTAGGGAGGAGTGGAAATATACACGAAAATTGCTGAAGAATGGTGTAAATAAGCAATAAAAATTATTGGTTTTTTCATGCCCACCTACTTAGTGTTAAATGTCAGTAGATCACAAAGTTTTTTAAAAGCCCTGCCACATCAGCATTCCATCAAAACACATGCACACAAGAAAAGAACCTATTAATCAACATTTCAGCCGATACGGTTAGTTACCTGAAAGCGTAGGCGTAGCCCGTTGTAGACATCGCTCTTAAACTAAAGCTGTTTGTCTCCTTCTTTGCGAGCGCTGAAACCCTCATTATTACGTCAGTTTATGAAAGTTTGTGATCTATCTATTGAATGTAGCTTTTACATGGGCAAAATAATGTAAATTATTGGCTATAGAACTCACCATCTTGATGATGGTAAATTTTAGATTTTCTTAATAACAAAGCAATCTTTCTGTGATGCTCAACAGGGTTGATTAGCCATAAAAATAGGCTATCAAGCTCTATATTACTGCTTCTACATTATCGAACTAAAATGCCTTTTATCAGAATTGAAACTAATCATGACTTCAGTTCAGAAGTTATTCATTATGTCATCACTCAAATTACTGAACAATTTCATATCATCAAAGGCCATCCTCAGTCCATGATCTTAGTAGTTGTCAACACCAAAGTGAATGTAGCTTTTGGTGGTGATTATGAAAAGCCTGCGGCTGTTGTTCAAGTAATGAACGGGAGAATGCCTGTAGAGATTACCACCAAGCTAACAGAAATTATCAGCGATATTTTACTAGCAAAATTCAATGTTTCAGCTAACAGAATGTATATATTTTTTCAAGAAGATACAAAAATGCATTTGGTTGGCTGGAATCGCACAACTTTTGAACAAATATTAGGTGTTGATGACTTAGCTGATGTAGAAGCGGCTCGAAAAGAAAGTGCAGGTGCAAAAAAAACAGCAATTGAATATAACAGGAGTGATAACAGAAATGAGTAACTTAATCCAAAGAATCATTGCAGGCGAAGTATCACTAGAAGAATATACCAAGACAGAAAAAGAACGTTTAGTTTACAAAATTCTGTCTGATTTACCTTTATCCTCTATCTTAAAAATTAAACAAGAGTTAAAAGGTAATGTAATTGCTAAATCACGGCGAGCGTTAGGTAAGATAGTACATCGTGACTCGCTGATTCCTATTCCCAATTTAAGCTTAGAGTTATGGGATAGAGATCCATTGGGGTTAAAAGATTATTTAGCCTGTGGAGAAACAGATAAAATAGGAAATTTTGAAATTATGTATGACCCGAAAGCAGGAGGTTTTGGTGATGCACCGGATTTAGAATTAAGAATTTTTGACCCGCCACAAAATGTCTTTATTGATGGTAAAAAAAGTGAACTCAGGAACTTAATTGAAGTTAAAAACGGGACTGATAATGTTACAGATGACTATGATTTTGGGGTTGTGCAAATTTTATATTATGAGTACGATCCGCAATATAAATTTTCTTACAGCCTACCAGATTCTATTCGGCATGATTTTGTACCTGAAGCTTTAGCCAGGACAATGCAATCTGTAGCCAAGTATAGCCAGATAATGGATAGCCTCATCCAAATAAATCGCCGTGATCCTAATCAGCCATCCTACGATGAAATCCAAAAATCATTTCCGGAAACTTTAACGCTAATTTTAGAAAAGAGCCATAAAGGCTATACCAGAAGTGATGATTTTTTTGGTGAAAGGATGCTCAATGGTTTCAATCCGGTTATTTTTAAGAAGGATAAAAATAATCCTTCACTATATAACACTGCTTTTAATGGTGAAAAATTTACCCTAACAGGCAAAATAGATTTGCCTAATTACAAAGTCATATTTGAGTTAAAAAACGGAAAATTACTACCTGTTGAAATCACGCTGCAATTCCGTGAAGATAATTGTATGCAACCAAATCCACCCTTAAAAGCACCACAGACTTACACCCCTGCTGATGGTAATAAATGGTTGCAAGCTAAACGAGTTGTTCGCGCTACTCATCTGGGTGTTTTAGGTGAAGTTAAAGGGCATTTAAGCCAGTGTCACTTTAACATGGAACAGTATGCGATCGCTTTCTTAAGAAACATTAGAAAGAATCCGCTACGTGGTTTTTTATATCCCCATCTCAAAGAAGTAGTTCATATTAACAAATTTGGGCGTAAAATCCTCATGGATGCCAAAGAAGGATTTTTTGCCAAACTAGAACCCATGCGTATTAAACCAGATATGTTGCAATGGATAACAACAAATATCGGAACATATGATTGGACAGATTGGCAACCTAGAAAACCTCTGTATCAAGGTCATACATTTGCCAAACTCGGCAATTTATACTGGAATATCCTCACTACTTATGTAGAGTCATTTTTTGCTGCTATAGCAATATTCAATGATTCATAAATGTTTTATTTGGGGTGTTGATTCAGGGTTAGTGCGTCTCAAAGCCTATTGACAGGGGGATAATAGTATGGAATTAGAGTTTAAGACATCTGCCGCCAACACAGAAATCATATACTGATCATTCATTGCGATCGCTAAAAAATAGTAGTTTATGATACCGTTTTTCGGAAAATTTACAAAAGCTGATTTCTAGAGTGAATGATAAACTAGGCTTATAAAACCCAGCTAAAGATTAACCTTGGCCGCGCCTTTTAATTGCTCCGCAGTTTCCTTCAACAACTTTTTCAATGAATCTGTTAGTTGTATTGACACCTCAAATATCCCAAAATCTAATCATCATTGAATTTACTACAATTTGGGATGAGAGAGGCTGCCAACGGCAGCCTCTCTCATCCCCATTAAAATGATTATCATTTTAATAATCTGTATATTTTATTTTCTGGAAGTCCCTAACGCTTTTCCATCACTCTTGGAGAAAGCAATCGCTGCAAGGCTTACGAGACTTAACTTTCCAGGTTTTGGCTACATTTAGGAATTTATATTAGAAAATAAAGCCTCAAACCTTGATTTAGTCATAGTCAGTAGACCGAAAACTTTTGTAAGTCGACGAAAGAATAAGGGTTTGGGGCGAGGTTTCTGGGATCCAGGAGAGCGATCGCTTACCTCAGCCTGACTTTTCACGGGATGTGGAAAAGAAAGAGTGGTTCGCGATGGACTATCGCGAACCACCTGCTATTATTTATTATATTTGGAGGTTTCTTCA
>NZ_JBTYKD010000418.1:0-2107 GCF_054880495.1 Nostoc sp. | reverse complement strand
CACACCAGATTAACTGCGGCGGGGTAGCCCCTAAATTCTATTTATGGGGGCTAGCCGCAGGCGAATTCATTCGCAGTCAAGTTTCTTTCTGGTTTTGAATGTACATCTTAATAGTGTCTAAAGTCGCACCCCCTACAGTGGATACAAAGTAGGAATTAGTCCACAGAGAAGGTAATCGGCTTTTTAATTCTGGAAACTCTAAACGCAAGTATCTAGATGTTGCACCCTTGAATCTCTTCACTGCTCGGTGTACTCCAAATTGAGGGTCAACATCGATCAATAAATGTACGTGGTCAGGCATTATCTCCATTTCCAAGATTTCAACTTTAATCTCAATAGCTATTTGAGCAAGTAATTCCTTGAGTCTAGATGCAATAGCATTAACCAGAACTTTTCGCCTATATTTGGGGCAAAAAATTACATGATATTTGCAAGAGTAGACAACATTATTGTTGGATTTAAATTTTTCAGTCATTTGGCAAAATAGTAGTTTACTGTATTGTATCTATATGATAGAATAGAGATAACTAACAAGGAAACTAAAGGAGGTGATTCAATCTTGTCTGCGACACGCTCCGCGAAGGCAGCAAAAACATCTAGTTTCGTCACAGAAATACCGTTGATAACGACATCTAAAGATTTGTCTGTTCTTGCTGCCAGATTGGAAGCAGGAAGGCAACTATATAATGCTGTATTGTCTGAAGGTAAAAACAGATTGCAGTTGGTCAGAGATTCCGAACTTTACCAGCAAGCCCGACTCATAGATAAAAATGATAAAAAAGCTAAATCCACAGCATTTCAAAAAGCTAGAGAGGCTTATCGTTTTAGTGACTATGATTTGCAATCTTTTGCCAACAAAACAGCTATTGCAAGTATTTGGATTAAGTCTCACCTTGATGCTAATACCATTCAGAAAATAGCTACTAGGGCTTTTAAAGCAATAGATCGAATGGCTTTTGGTAAGGCTAAAAAAGTTAGGTTTAAACAGAAAGGTCAGTTTGCATCTTT
The DNA here is from genome assembly GCF_054880495.1 of Nostoc sp. Lineage (NCBI taxonomy): Bacteria > Bacillati > Cyanobacteriota > Cyanophyceae > Nostocales > Nostocaceae > Nostoc > Nostoc sp. Next base: position 1,099 of record NZ_JBTYKD010000418.1, on the reverse strand, counting down.
AGAGGGGAAGACCAATAAGCAAGGCATCAGATGGACTGGTAATGGTGTTGAATGGTCAAAGTTAAAACTGCAAGCCATTATAACCAACGACCCTGTAATCTTGCATGGGTTATCATCAAAAATTAAATATGTTCGCTTAGTGCGTCGTATTCTTAATCAAAAAACTTATTGGTTCGCTCAATTAGTCTGTGAGGGTGAACCATATCAAAAACCTAAGAATATTATCGGTGATGGCACTGTTGGTATTGATTTAGGTGTTTCAACTGTTGCAATTGTTGGGGACAAAGAAACTATCTGGACTCCTTTTGCTGTTGGATTAGAATCAAAACAAAAGAAGATTAGAAAGCTACAACGCAAGATGGATAGGCAGCGCCGTGCCAATAATCCTGATAATTTTAATCCCAATGGCACAGTCAAGAAAGGTTCAAAACGTTGGAATAAATCCAACAATTATCAAAAAACTGCTGCCAAGAAACGCGAGATGGAACGCAAGCAAGCGGCTCAACGTAAATCATCTCATGGCAGGCTAGTTAATCAAACCTTGAAACTCGGTAAAAATATCAAAACCGAGAAGGTTTCGGTCATTGCTTGGCAGAAAAATTGGGGTAAGTCTATTGGCTTTAAGTCCCCCTCAAGTTTTCAATCAGAACTAGTACGCAAAGCTGAGAATGCTGGCGGAACAGTTCTAATGTTTTCGACAAGGTATACCGCACTTTCTCAAACTTGTTTGTGTGGTAACAAACAGAAAAAATCATTATCGCAACGTGTTCATCATTGCTCAGTCTGTGGGCTAAAGATGCAACGCGATATTTTATCTGCTTACTTGAGTCGTTACGTCGATTCAAAAACAGAAACCTTGTCAATCCAGCTAGCTAGAAATGGCTGGTTAGGGATGGAGAAATCCCTACTGGACGGTTGGCAAGATGGGTCAAACCAATCTGCGAGAACTGCGACTTTTTTCTAAGTCACCTATCAGTAATGATGGGTTAGAGCGGATGTCCAGTAATCTAATAGCGCGTGAGAAGTCGGAACCTGTAAGGGTAAACGAAACTCGCTCCGTGAGTTAGAACCCCCTGCGTTTACGCATGGGGTATCTCAG
>NZ_JBTYKD010000417.1:0-2518 GCF_054880495.1 Nostoc sp. | reverse complement strand
CTATCACAGTAAATATAATCCCATTGAAAGAACTTGGGCTGCCTTGGAAAATCATTGGAATGGCAGCATTTTAGATGAAGTTGAAACTGCATTAAATTTTGCCAAAACTATGACGTGGAATCGAAAAAATCCAGTTGTTAAGTTAGTTACTCAGACTTACTCTAACGGAGTCCGCCTAACTAAAAAAGCTATGCAAGAAATTGAAAATAAGATTGAACGTTTGACTAATTTTACCGAAGATAATTTACCAAATTTAGGTAAGTGGTTTATTGATATCTGTTGTGGAGTAACGTAATTTACAAAAAATTAAAAGCGCCAAAATAATCGATATCAATATCAATTCTGCTCACTGCATTTAAGAAGTATCTTTGTGCAGACATTTGTCTTGCATATTTATGGGGAGAGAGGTTGCCGACGGCAACCTCTCTCCTCCTCCTAAAAATGATTATCATTTTTATTGACTGTATATTTTATTCTCTGGAAGTCCCAAAGCGAATTAATCATTTTCTGAATCCGAAGTAATTCAGATGTTAATGTTACCTGCGTTTTATTCTTGTTTTTACTTCCTTTTGGTCGTCCACGCTGACGTTTTTCTTGAGGTTTTATTTCTCGGTTTGGTGACGGGCTACCTTTTTCTACATCGCTCTTGATTACCTGTTCTACCTGGATTGGAAACGAGTGCCTTTGTTCACTACACACTACTCTCATCATTTCATTTTTTTAACCCTTTCAAAAAAATATAACTATTAATTATATAATAAGTAGCTTATAGCACGTTAAACTAAGTATACTTAATTAGCGATCGCTCTTTGGGAAAAACTTTTTGGTTTACTGTTGACGCTGCTGCCAATCATGCGGGTATGCTCGGTCTAGAAACCATTCCCAAATTGAAGTGTCGGACAGCATGTGTTCGGCAATCTCTAACTCAGATTCCGCTTCCACGACGATAAAAGATGAGTCATACACACCTTCATCGATTACGCAGGTAATCAAAAATAACATAGCATCACAGAACCCTAAATTCTATGTAAGTTACACGCGATCGCTGCTTGGAGGATTTAGACTCAGACCGCAAGCTGTAGTGTGGTGATATCAAAATCGCTATCGGTTGCTTTAAAGAACAAGCTTACTTTTCCTATTTTAAATTTACTATGCTGCTTGAAAGTTAAGCCAAAGCAAGTGATTGGCATCAAGGGCGATGGGGTAAACCCTACCCTCCCCCGACATCAAATACTTTTAGCGAAATAACGATTTCGTCCTTTGTTTAAATCTTTTTTTCTTGCTATAACGAAGTCGTGGCTTGAATAAAGCACGAAAACACGATATAAATAAATCGCTCTTGGGCGAAAGGACGAAAACACGATGACCGTATTAGTGGGTGTCATCTCCCAAAAAGGCGGCGTTTCAAAAAGCACGATTGCCCGACTCATTGCCCGTGAGTATGCTGCTGCGGGTTGGGATGTAAAAATTGCCGACTTGGATGTTTCCCAAGGGACTTCCACAGACTGGAAGCAGCGTCGGGAAGTAAACGGTATCCAGCCGGAGATTGCAGTTGAGCAATTCCGCACCGTAGCTCAAGCACTGAAACACGCTGATGTTTATGACATCGTGATTTTGGACGGCGCACCGCATTCGACGCAAAGCAGTCTAGAAATTGCCCGTGCAAGTGATTTAGTAGTTCTGCCCACAGGCTTATCACTGGATGATCTCAAACCGTCTGTGCTGTTGGCGCATGAATTGGTAAACGCCAAAATCGCTACGGATAAAATTATTTTTGTTTTATGTCGAGTCGGCGATCGCGAGAATGAGATTGAGGAAGCCAGATCATATATTCATAAAGCTGGTTATGACACAGTAGCTGGCTCAATCCCCGAAAAGACAGCTTACCGACAAGCTTCTGATAATGGTCGCGCTCTTTCGGAGGTCACATTTCCTAGCTTGAAGCTACGAGCCGAACAAGTAGTACAAGGAATTATTGATCTGTTGAGTGAGCAAGAGGAATGATATGTCAACTAAACCACCTCCACCACCACGTAAACTAAGCAAAGGTGAACCCCCTAGCATTAAGGAAACAAAAGATAACTTGGAGAAGCCCGATCCAGGTGAAATTTCCAACCTGAATTTTAAAGTACCTGCCGAGTTTAAAAAGGATTTTAAAATTGCGGCTGCTACTTACGGTTGTACCCAAGTCCAGCTATTGCAGCGGATTTTTAAATACTGGACGGATAATCATGGCTAGTAAAAATTCGTTATTTCGCTAAATAACGAAAAAACGATTTCTTGCTTTCGTTATTTAGCGATTTGTGATTCAGTAGTTTTCAACACAAGATATACTGACAAAGCATTAGGTCAGGAACTAGCTGAATTGGTTTAACAGGGCAATGGAGTTAAACTAAGTCGTCTCAATACCAAGGCGGAGTAAATCAGGGTAAGCTCATCTAATTTGGTATAATGTGAACTTGACAAATCAAACAAAATAAGCATGAGAGACTGCCTAGAAAAAATACTTGACAGATAA
>NZ_JBTYKD010000416.1:0-8533 GCF_054880495.1 Nostoc sp. | reverse complement strand
GCTTCGCCACTGGGTAAACGCAGTTGAGCATTGGGAATGTCAGTGATGAAATTGCTACCAGCAGTGCGATTGACTAGTTGCAACTGTTCCCCTTTACTAGTCTGTAAAATAATCTCCAGACCTTTGGCAGTGGGATTTGCCTTCACTGAGGTAACTTGCACAACTGAAGTTGGTGGCGTGTTTGGTGGTGTTGGCGACTGCACTAATAACATTTTGGCGCTAGTAACAACGGGTTCTAGCTCACTTAATTGCCTAATCTTTTTAGTTGCTTCAGGTAGCTTCGCTTGTAGTAGTGTTTTCGCTGGGCGAAGTCGATTCAGCAATGAATCAGATTTGGGAATATCTTGCGCTTTCGCAGGCTCAACCAGCAAAACTGTGAAAAATATCAACAACCACTCCAGTCTGCAACTGAACATTTTGAATGTTTGCTTGCTCATTTTCTCCCCACACACCTTAGTATCCCAGATCACAACAATCTTTATTTAGGATTGATTATCAACAGCATAGGGGAATTTGTAGCAAAAAATCCGATTAAGGTATATGCCGAAACGGATTTTTTTAGGTGTTTTTGGCAACAATAAATCTATCTAAGTATTGACTTAGCTGGATGCCAAAGCGCTTTTTAAAAGCTACACCGAAGCGACTAGGACACTCGTAACCCACTATCTTAGCTATCTGTTTTATGTTCATTTGTTGACTCATGAGCAGTTTTCTGGCTTTCTCCATTCGATGAGCATACAAATAGCCAAATACGGTTGTGTTAAAAACCTGACGGAACCCGATTTTGAGCTTGTAATCGTTTAAACCTACTTGTCGCGCTAATTCTAGCAAGGAGGGAGGATTGTCAAAATCGCGGATTAAAATTTCTCTGGCGTGGTAAACTCGGTTAATATCATCTCCTCGCAAAATGCGAGACTTTATCAGTTCCCGTTCTTCTGCTGTGTCGGGTTCCAACTTCAGCGCCATTAATTCTAAGCATTTTGCTTGCAAGTAAATCTCTTTAATCAAACCGTGGAAAGGACAATTAACTATTTGATGCAAATTATTTTGCATTTCGGGTGTAGTTTGCCCGATGCGAAAGTAGTTGAGAAACGATATGTTGTCAGTTTCTAGATACAACTGGAGTGATTTGGGTAGAAAGTCTAAACCACTAACTTCATGTCTGCAAAAAAATTGTTGGGGGTTGATTCCGACTTCTAGGAACAGAATGCGTTGATCTGCGCGTAAATAAACTCCATTACCAGGAAGATCCTCATCGAAATCAAAATATGTTGCCGTACAATTATGTCCTACAGGTAATATTTCTGACTCATTATTACTGGCAATTGCAAAACTAAATGCCATGCAGGGAACATTATAGAAATTTGTCTCAAGAATTAAATCTTCAGCTAAGTCGAATTGTGACACTAGCAAGTCGATACCTGTGGGGAAAGCTATGACGTTTTCGTAACCCCGACTTTGCTGTTTTGGATCGTCCAACACTGCTTGATACCCAGTGTTATATGAGTTGGTTTTTGTTGGTTCAGAGGTTGAAGTAGTATTTTGTTGTTGTCGATAAGCTTCTCTAGCTGAAAGAAACAGAGTCATTTTTGTGGCTTATTGATATTTTATCCTAATTATTATATGTATGATTGGTTGCTTAGGTGGTAGTAATGCGATCGCATTTAGGGACTTCCAAGTGAAAAAATGTCCTATGGGACAATACCTCTGCCAATTTACGAGGGTTCAACGCCCCTAGAAACGGGATGAATACGACCTAAAGAAGTAAGCTTGGCAAAAATCTGAGTTAATAAAATAGGCTCAGGAATTTCCGGAAGCTTGGGTTAAGGCTAAAGCTCTTTGTCAAAGTCAATTTAACGAACCGCAAAGGACGCAAAGGAGAGGCAGCGCGTTGCGGGGGTTCCCCCCCCCCCCGTTGTAGCGACTGCCGTCGCAAAGGAAGATAAGGAAGAAATGCTTAACTGAACTGTATTGATTTATATTAGTGGATGCCTTGATATAAATAAAATTAGTTATAAAACCTGTGGGCATTGAGTAAACTAACTACTGATGGTGATCACAAGAGTTTACATTCATTGTGTTTCCACTGACTAAAAATCTCAGATTTTAGTTTTCGTCTCAATTCAATATAAAATCTAATACTTAAAATCCAAAATCAACATGGCAAACCTGACTCCGAATTCTAGTTTTAGTTTGACGCTGCGCTTGCAGATTCCCAATCGTATCGGGATGTTGGCATCGATAACCGAGGCGATCGCAACTAGTGGTGGTAATCTCGGTGAAATTGATTTAATTGATCAAACTCGCAAACAGTCCACCCGCGATATTACCGTTGATGCTGCTAGTACCGAACACGCTGAAAGCATTGTGCAAGCAGTCCAAGCATTGCCAGATGTGAAGTTACTCAGCGTCTACGATCGCACTTTTAATTTACATCGGGGTGGCAAAATCAGCATTGTCAGCAGAATTCCCCTGAAGAGTGTGTCTGATTTAGCAATGGCTTACACGCCCGGAGTCGGTCGAATTTGTACGGCGATCGCTCAAGATCCAGAGGAAGTTTACAAGTTAACCATCAAACAAAACACTGTTGCCATTGTTACCGATGGTAGTGCCGTTTTGGGATTGGGAAATCTCGGACCGGCAGCCGCCCTACCAGTCATGGAAGGCAAAGCAATGCTGTTCAAGGAATTTGCGGGGCTGGATGCTTTTCCCATCTGTCTAGCCACCCAAGATACAGAAGAAATTATCCAAACAGTTAAGAATATCGCTCCGGTGTTTGGGGGCGTGAATTTAGAGGATATTGCTGCACCTCGCTGCTTTGAAATTGAAAAAAGATTGCGCCAAGAGTTAGATATTCCCATATTTCACGATGACCAGCACGGTACAGCAATTGTCACCTTGGCGGCGTTGTTTAATGCCCTGAAGCTGGTGCAAAAGTCAATGGCGGAAATTCAGATCGTGATTAACGGTGCTGGGGCGGCGGGAGTGGCGATCGCTCGCTTACTGAAAAAAGCTGGGGCAGAAAAAATCTGGATGTGCGACTCGAAAGGGATTATCTCTACTAGTCGCACCGACTTGACAGCAGAAAAACTTGAATTTGCTGTGAAAGCTCAAGGTACGTTAGCGGGTGCAATGCCAGGAGCAGATGTGTTTATTGGTGTCAGCGCACCGGGAGTTTTGACACCAGAAATGGTACATTCGATGGCGAAAGATCCAATTGTGTTTGCAATGGCAAATCCGATTCCAGAGATTCAGCCAGAATTAATCAGTGAAGACGTGGCTGTGATCGCTACCGGTCGCAGTGACTACCCGAATCAAATCAATAATGTCCTCGCTTTTCCTGGGGTATTCCGTGGGGCTTTAGATTGTCGCGCACAGACAATTACCACCAGCATGTGTCTGGAAGCCGCAAGTGCGATCGCCTCCTTAGTCAAACCTTCAGACTTGAATCGGGAACATATTATTCCTTCAGTCTTTGATGTGCGTGTCGCTACTACTGTTGCTGCTGCTGTGCAACGTGCAGCGCGTGAAGAAGGTATCGCTCAGAATTAAATAAAGAAGAATTCTTCTTTGTTTACTATCCTCCAGAAGCCGCTTTGGTAATTAATAGCAATTGTTCGTAATCCTTTAGTGTATCAATATCGATATCCCCTAGTGAAAACGGCATAGAAAACACTTCATTGAGGTTATTATTAATAACTCTTTTTGCTCCTGAAGTTTCTTTCAACGCAGCCAGTTCTGAAAAAAATCTCTGACTAAATAGAGCGGGTACACCTAATGTACCCGCATATTCACAAGCAATAATCGGTTTTTTCGTCGAATAATATGTATCAACAAGTTGATTAATAATTTGATGAGAAACAAATGGCTGGTCGCAAAGTGTAATAACTACAGCTTCGATTTTTTCAGGAAGATTATTTAACAATTCAATACCGCTCTTGATTGAAGAACTCATTCCCCAAGCCCAATCCAAGTTATTAACTACTTTAACGGGAAGTTGCTTAATTTGAGGATGAATCTGTTCTGCATTTGCTCCAAGTACTACTACCACAGGTTGACAAACTGAAGCGATCGCCATTTCTGTAATGGATTGCAAAAAACTACGTCCTTGGTAAAGCAATAGTTGTTTAGGTGTACCCATACGAGTCGATGCACCAGCAGCAAGAATCATAATCGCTATGGTTGATTTTTGATTGTCTATTTCTTCAGTGTTAAATACCATAACAAATAAAAATTAGGTGGTAAGCGCTAGAGGCACAGAAAAAGCTCATTGGTATCAACTTCAGAAAAAATCTGCTTTGAGAAGGCGTTCTGCCCTCATCCCCTAACCCCTTCTCCCAATTTTGGGAGAAGGGGAACTAGAGAATTTGCTCCCCTCTCCCAAAATTGGGAGAGGGGCTGTTCTTGTGAGGGTTAAATCTCGAAAGCTTACCAAGGCTAATTTCTACCTTAAGTTGACACCAATGAGCATTGCTGTGCCCCGACAACAGATGTGGTTCAAATACATGAAAACTGCTGTATGGTTTCATAGGATTGGTGAATTGGTTGATGGCGATTTCTTAAAAAACTCCCACTGCGGTTTGTTAGCACTGCTTGAATTTCCGCAATAATTGCGATCGCTATTCCTTCGGGTGTATCTGCTCCGATGTCAATCCCAATCGGGCCATGCAATCTTTTTAATTGTTCAGTAGTATAAACTATTCCTTGCAGGTGTAAATCTTCCAGGAATCTTTCAGTACGCAGCTTTGGCCCTAAAACCCCGATGTAGCGTGCAGGAGATGACAGCAACATTTTCAAAATTTCCAGGTCGTCAAGGTAATTATGCGTCATGACTACAGCAACTGTGTACTCATCTATAAATACCTGTTTATCTACAATTTCTCGCCGACTAAGAATCACATCACAAGAAGCAGGAAATCGTGCTTTAGTTGCCTCATTAGCTCGACAATCGACTACAGTAACCTCCCAACCTAATGCTTGGGCAAACTTAGCTACAGGTACAGCGTCATAACCTGCACCAAATATTACTAAAGGCGTGGGTGGTTGGATAACTTCAATGAAAACTTCCGCACTGCCTAAAGGTAACTGATAGTTGCTTACGCTTGACTTTTGATTAGCCAAGGCTGCTTGAGTATCTGCAATCAGAGATGGAATTAAATTTGGATCTTTGATGTCAGTGATAATTTTACCATTTGGATACAGCAGTAAGCGTGATCCAAGTTTGACCTTTACTGCACCTTCAAAAGCAAAGACTGTAGCAATAATACCCAAATGTTTTTTATCAAAACATTCTTGTGTAAAAGCGATCGCATTCGCTGTACTTTCTCTCTCAAGACGTTCGATCAGAACTTGCACTATGCCATTGCACCCCAAACCAAAGCCCCAAAGAATATCTTCAGAGGCAGTGTTATCGTAAGTAACAACAATTGGTTCGCCCTCTGACATTCGTTGTTGGGTATGCTCAAATACGTCGTTTTCCAAGCAACCAGCGCTAATTGTTCCGATCATCCGACCTGTATTTGTGATCAACATTTTAGCACCCGGTCGGCGATAGGTTGAACCTTGAGTTTTGACTACAGTGGCCAGGAAAGTGATTTCACCACTATTTTGACTTAACTCGAAGCCTTCTAAAATTGCTTCTAATTCATTCATTTGATTGCTTATTTTTCTGTTTAAGTAGAGCGGCGTGAATAATTCAAGGTTTGTAGTAAGGACTTTAGTCCTAATTTGAGGGCTGTTCACGTTGGCGTTGGCGAAGCCTCTCGTAGAGAAGCCTCTCGTAGAGAAGCCTCTCGTAGAGAAGCGTTCCCGCAGGGTAGCCCTCTCTACGAGACGCTACGCGAACACTACGAACACATCTCAAGATTTTTTACATTACTTAATCTACTTTGATTTATTCTCACCTACTTACTTACTTCAGCATTCTGGGAACGGGGCCACGAGTGACATCCAATCCTGACATCCGAGGTAGAGCGATCGTTTTACCTGTTTGTGCGGCTTCGTAAATCAACGTGAGCAGTTTTTGGTCTTGCAAACCTTCTTCACCAGGGGTATGGGGTTGTTTATTTTGAATCACACAATCTGCCATGTGATCGATTTCTAAAGCGAACTGGTTTTTCTCACCCATCCGCACTTCACTAATGTTTTCTGCCATCTTGTTGGTGGGCGATTTGCGTGAAATCATCATCCGCAAACCGTTGTAAGAGAACGCCGGATCGAGTTGCGCCCAAGCATCAGAGCCGAAGACGCGAAACCGACGCCCTTCGTGAAAACCGTAGCTGGTGGAGCAAATCGCTAGTATCCCACTGGGAAAGCGCATCTGGAAGGTAGCACTTTCTTCTACTTCTTTGAAGCGGGGATCGCCAGGAGTGGTGAAGATTTGGGCGCTAATTGCGATCGGTTCCTCTCCTGTCAAATAGCGAGTTGCATTTAAGCAGTAAATTCCGACATCCGGTAAACAGCCACCTCCAGCTAACGCGCGTTTTAATCGCCACTGGTTTAAGTCACCGCCTTGGTTTTGGCCGTTGTCTGCCTGAATCACCTTGATAACTCCCAATTCTTTGCTGCGAATTATCTCAATCATGGCGCGATGGTGCGGCTCATATTGGCAGCGATAAGCAATCATCAGCTTACGATTGGCGCTTTTGCATGCGTCGATCATCTGTTGACAATCTTCCACTGTGGTTGCCATCGGCTTCTCACAGAGAATGTGCTTTCCTGCTTTAGCACCACGCACCGTATATTCCCGGTGCATACTATTGGGCAATACAATATATATTACATCAACGTCTGGATTGTTGCGGAGATTGTCGTAATTCTGATAGTTGTAAACGTTCTGCGGTTTGATGCCATACTGCTGTGCTACTTGATTGGCTTTGGCAGCATCGCCACTAACTAATGCAGTTGGCTTGGCTAGTTTACATTCTGCAAATGCTGGCATGATTTCTTCTAATGCCAATCTGCCCAGTCCAACGATCGCAAACCCTAAACGTCGCTCTGGGGGTAATGCACTTGGTGGCCCCCCTGTTTCAACTTCCGTTGATGCCGAGATGGGCGGAAACTCAATCTGAGGTGGTAAGGCGCCTCCGCGTGGGGTAGCTTGTTGAGTTGGCTCTTGGGCAGCAACCTCTTCGCCGATACTACCAATTGCTGCGGCTGAAATTGCTCCTAACCCAGCAGTAGTCAAAATCTGACGACGAGAAAATTCTCCTTTAAACAATTTAGACATTGTGGTTCCTTAAAATTTTCCTTTAAACAATTCAGACATCGTGGTTCCTTAAGGGACTTCAAAATAAAAAAATACTCAACAATTTCTTGTGGGGTGGGCGTCTCGTCTGCCTTAGGCTACGGTGTACACACAAGTCGTAAAAACCTAGCTTTATGAGGCTTGACTCGTTCCCAGGCTCCGCCTGGGAACGAGAAATGGTCAATATAGTTATTGAAAATCCCCATTAGTCCCCCTTTTTAAGGGGGGTTGCGGGGATCAAGTCTTAACCCAAGCGTATTTCCTTACGGGGTAGTGGTTGGAGTTGGCGTGCTAGTTGGAGTTCCAGGATTAACAATAGAACGAGCGTGTTGCAGGTGTTCTTTGAGGGTTGGTAGGGTTTGAGCCGCAAATGCTTTCACATCGGTATCTTGTCCCTGTTGAGCTTCCTTCTCAAATGCGGAGATATCCTTTTGATGATCTTGAAGCATCTGATTGATATATTGGCGATCAAATTTAGCACCAGAAAGTTTGGATAAGCGTTGCTTCACTTGCTGATTTTGGGTGCCGATAGTAGTTGGCAGCGTCACACCTTTTTGATTCGCCAACTGTTTGATTTGATTATTCACTAGGGTATGATCTTGAACCATGCGCTGTCCATACTCTTTTACCGCCTTACTAACTGCACGTTTTGATGCCAGTTGTCCTAGTTGAACTTCTGCTAAACCACCTTGAGCGGCTTCCTTGATAAACTGTTTGTCTAAAGAACTGAGGGTATTTTGCCCTGATGCAGTTGGTGATACTGTTGGGGATGGACTCTCAGTTGCTTGTACAGGTAGAGTTGTCGCAGGTGGAGCTTCAGATGTATTCTGGTCATGGGGAGTAGTTGGTGTGCAACCAGTCGCCAGAGATAAAGCGATCGCTACTATACCAGTATAAAGTATTTTGAAGTTGGACATAATTAATGCTCTCCTTAAGTAAAGCTATATTTTGCAACGTCGAATAAAAAACAAGCGCGATTGCACAGTTAAGTTTGACCACTAATGCTGAAGATGCCAAGTTGAAATTACAAATTACAAACCAAACTAGAGGAATGAGCCGTATAGTACCACGATCATCTGGTACAAGGACTCTAACTAAGGTGTGTTTTAAAACTTACTTCGTAAGATATATTCACAATGCAAGCCGATGCATTCACAATGCAAGTCGATGCATTCACAATGCAAGCCGATGCATTCACAATGCAAGCCGATGCATTCACAATGCAAGTCGATGCATTCACAATGCAAGCCGATGCATTCACAATGCAAGCCGATGCATTCACAATGC
>NZ_JBTYKD010000415.1:0-12524 GCF_054880495.1 Nostoc sp. | reverse complement strand
GCCAAGAAGTTGCGATCGCCCTTTGTAAACCCGATTTAAAAGGTCAAACTATGAATCTAATAATAGTGGATGCTCAAGTTCTCGCGCAACTTGAGTTAGAGCAGTATGTCGAAGAGCAAGCCCAGGATGTAGCACCAGAGTTTGAGATTGATTCTGTGGATGATGCTGATTTCGGTGCTTTATATCGGCTGTGGTCTGGTATGAGGCTACTGGGCACATTAGACCCTTGCAGACTCAGATGGCTTGTGGGTGGCGCAGCCGTGCAATGAAAGAATTACGCCCCCGGTGCGATACTCCAGAACAAGCGCAACTCATCATCATTGCCCTGAGTGGGTTGCTAGTAGCTGACGCTGCATAACGAATATTTTCCCGACCATGAGGCGCATATTGTTGTGCGTCTCTCAATCCTAAACACGGAGATTTTTTATCATGACTGAAAATAATGACCAGATTGTGGTATCTAACATCAAGGATGACCAAAGTTACTGCACCCGCGATGTCGATGGAGTAAGTGGGATGACGGTAACAGCTTTATCTCAGTTTTGCGGGACGGGGAAATCGGCAATTACACAACTGTTAAATCAAATAAGCGATTCTGACCCGTTCACGAATGAACTCGCTGAATGCCTGAAATCTTTTGCTGGTAGTAACTGGAGGCTGTTCACGAATGACCCATCAGGCTCGGCATTCATTATTGATGAGGTTTGTCATGCCGTTCTGGAATATTACGCACTGGAAGCAAGAGGGATATTTACAGGCTTACCTGCGGTCGCCTCGGTGGTAGAAGCGGGTAATAAATTATTGCCTGCGATTTCTAAATTATTTGGTTTAGGGTAAAAGATACCTAACCCGTTATTTTAACAACACCAGCCCTGCTGCTTTCGGGTTAATTGGAGCGCCCAAGAGGGCAATGAATAACTGTAATATTTGGTGAAAGTGGGATTATAGAGGTGAGTTGTGAGCAAGCCAAACCCTCAAGTTTTAGAGACGGCTATAATAGCGGCGTGCAATGCTCATACGGGTTTGCATCAAGCAATTCATGAATTGCGGCATGGGTCGGTGACTGAAGGGAAACAGATAATAGCAAGGCAGATTGCGGCGCTGGCTAATGCGTTGATGATTTTGTGAGATGTTGGAAAATTATTCACTCCTGGGTAGTTTTAACTGGTAACAGCAATGTATCTTCAATGTGCTGTCGCACTTCTCGGCTCACGTAACATTCACTGTTGAGGCAATCAGCTAGCAATTTATTAGCATCGCAGTACTGCTTCAATAGTTCTTTTTTCCAATCGCCGTAGACCCCGCAATTCCAATCATAAGTCAAATGCTCCTGAAGCATTTTTGAGGCTAGTAAATGCCACAACTGAACAGCAATTTCATGGACTGCTCAAAAATCTGGTAAGTGCCGTGAGCAAAGACAGCAGCAATAATGTTGCAATTGTGGCAATGGCAGCAATGTTTTTTGGGTTTGCAGTGCTGGTGTTAAAACCTGCTGCACCTGTGGCTCAACCACAGATTCACTTGCAAAGTAATCCCACTACCACAGTTACAACTCATCAAGAGCAAAAACAACGAATGGATACAGGCTCGGATACAGGGTCTTAGTTAAAGTGCGATCGCCACTGGCTAAAAAGTTTTTTTGCTTTGGCGATCGCCCTCCGGTTCTAAGTCAAAAATAACTATTCTTCAATAACTGCAAAAATTGATAAATGCTTTTGGTGAGAGCGATCGCCTAGAACTAGAGCGATCGCTCCTGAGCGAAATAACAGTGGGTACAACTCACGTTTCCTATTTTGCTCAATTTCATGTTTGGTTTGTCTCCGAGCCGGAATTTGACAAGGCGGGGGACAAGCGAATCGCCCATCTTTCTTTTCAGGAGACAGAGAAGTTCCCGGCTTGACCAGGAAAATTTTCAAGCGAGCTATGGCGATCGCTCTAATCCAACTTCCGAAGAAGTTTAAAGTTTATACTAACGCGCCAGTGACAACGCCAACTCCACTACAGTTTCCATTAATTCAACTTCCGAAGAAGTTTAAAGTGGTTGATGACTATAGTGAACAATTCACTTTAAAGGTTTCCATTAATTCAACTTCCGAAGAAGTTTAAAGTAAACATCAGCTCTGCTTCGAATGTTACCTTTGAAGTTGTTTCCATTAATTCAACTTCCGAAGAAGTTTAAAGAGGCTGCTTGAGTCCAACTGATTCATGCAATACCTCGGGTTTCCATTAATTCAACTTCCGAAGAAGTTTAAAGCTGGCTCTCTACTCTTGGCAAAAGCCCCAAGACTTTGTTTCCATTAATTCAACTTCCGAAGAAGTTTAAAGATACTTTTCCTCTATCTGATGATGAGGGTTAGTAACTGTTTCCATTAATTCAACTTCCGAAGAAGTTTAAAGAGTTGACATTGACGCTACTGGGGCAGGTGCGGCGAAATGTTTCCATTAATTCAACTTCCGAAGAAGTTTAAAGACCCGTTGCTGAAACCACTTACTCAAGCACCTTCTGTTTCCATTAATTCAACTTCCGAAGAAGTTTAAAGATTTGAAGGGAGAATGGGTTTGTGTTTGGCAGCGACCGGTTTCCATTAATTCAACTTCCGAAGAAGTTTAAAGGGCTAGCTTCTACAAACCTTACCCAGAGATGATCCTACAGCAGATTTTCGGGGCTTGTCAAATTTCTCCAAAATAAGTACCCAAAATTGAGAATTACCCCTGATAGGAAAAGCCTCAAACCCTTAATTGATCAGCTTGCCGGGGCTGCCAACAAAATAATCAGGGTTTGGGGCTTTGGACTTCAGCCCCGAAACTAGTCAACAGTTAAGTTTTACTTATCCATGAGCGGAGACAAGCTCATTACTCACCTTTCTTTTCAAGAGACAGAGAAGTTCTCAGCTTGACCAGGAAAATTTTCAAGCGAGCTATGGCGATCGCTACTACGCAAACACCTCAAATCCTTGTCAGCTAGCTTGTAAAGCTCTAATTGCGATCGCGGTCTAATCCCCGTTAGGGGAAGTGGTAATGGAAAGGTTTGACCGGAGACATCTTCCACGACAAAAGCTGTGACTGGTTTCCATCCCCTTTCGGGGCGATGTGATCGGAAAGATAATTCCGGCCGCAGCGTTCTTTCATGATATAGGTCGGTTTCCATCCCCTTGCGGGGCGATGTGATCGGAAAGGATTTCAAACCCGGAACTGTCATGTATGTGGGAAAAGCGTTTCCATCCCCTTGCGGGGCGATGTGATCGCAAAGCTGATGTCCTTACTCGTGAAGTCATTAGTGTATTAAGTTTCCATCCCCTTGCAGGGCGATGTGATCGGAAAGAGTTCACTTCTAGAACCCTTACAGGGAGAGGGTTTGAGATACCCTAATCGACACTACTTTTTTGAGTGTCAATAACTCCCAATAAATTCTCAATAAGCGATGCCTTTTGCAGCTTGGAAACGTTGCTGTGTAAGCAATCGACACCAGTCAACGGAATTATGCGGTTTTCAAGGTTCGGGCGAGTGGTGTCGATTTAGCGACATACGCTATTTCCAAAATATAACTATTTACCCTTTTTGGTCAAATTTGTGACATTTTTGTTACAAAAAGCTCGGAGATTTTGGGCGATGCCGTTTATGAGCGATGCCTATGGCGGTAAACTACGCATTCAAGACACTCCACTATTTTCTTAGAGGAAATGAAGGGCGATCGCTCCTCACCTCAGAATCAATCGTCAACATTGCTTGGCTAGCATTAACCAGCGTCCATCTGAGTGCTTTGGTGGCCTGCCTAAAGTACACCACCATAAACCGTTTTTATCAACTACATACCTGTCATATTTGATGTGATAAAAGATTGTATTAATAATGTGTTGTGTCGTTTTTAGAGAGCGATCGCCCTATAAATGTGCAATATTCTTAGAGGAAAAAATTCCTATCACTGCTTGAGCGATGCCTACGGCGGGCTGCGCCTACGCCCTCAGTCCTTTGCTAGTAATGCTGCTGTAACAAAGGATAAAGTGCTGCTGCAATTTGCTCGAATTCTTCACCATCTGGATAGGGACAAGTAATTTCCTCACTATCTTGGTTTATCCATGATTTGCTGTTTAATTCAAAGCCTAATATCTCTCCTCGCCACCACCCAGATATCGAGAGTCGATTGTTTCCATAACCAACTGTGAAATCTATTTTTTTATCGCGTTATATGAGCTAACACATTTCTCTATATAGTAGCCTTGAAAATCAATATCAATACAATTGTCTTTAATTTCATAAATTAGTTTGAACCGCCTGTGCGGATAATACTGTGCAGCAATTTGAGATGCTGCTAGTTCAAGTTCTAGTGGTAGTGTTTGCATCATTTTTAAGTGCTTGCAGTTTTTGTATTATACCTTTCTAAGGTATGTGCGTAGGCGCAGGCCGCCGTAGGCATCGCTCCTTCATTTTCTTAGAGGATGAGGGGCGTAGGCGATCGCCCGCCGCAGGTATTACCCTGAGCCTGCGCCGTACCACTTCTCTACGAGACGCTCCGCGAACGTGGAAGCAAGCTACGCGGAGCGTCTCCAAGAGTTGGGCATCGCTCTATAACTAATCATTAACTAAGAATGTATTATCAATGCGTCGGACAGTAGAGATATTACTAAACCTGATAGAACAGCAACAAGTAGAAATCAAAGAGCTACAGGAAGAAAACCAAAAACTGCGGGACGAAAACAACCTTTTCTTTTGGGCGAAGAAGGTAAACCAGACATAAAAGCCAATAAGAAGAAAGGGTTTAAAAACGACCACTCATCAGAAAAAGAGCGAAAAACTCCAACAGAACATCATAAAAGAAGTAAAAACGAGACTATAAAAGTAGATCGAGAACAGATAGTTACTTACCCAAACTTATCGGGCTTGGGCGAAGATGAGGCGTAGTTTGTTTGAGATTAAGCTTTTGGTGCTGAGTGTGAAGGATGCTGAGATTTGAGGGGGATAGGGTGTCATAATAATTTATGTTGCGTTTCATCCCGTAACCTCTTCTTCATCATCTTCTTCATCATCTTCTTCATCAATAGATGGTGGATATAAATCTAACGTTACAGACAAGCCACAATTTACAATTCGTTGCAAAAGATGATGGGAGAAATAATCTCCTCCTAGACCATTACCAGAGCTAAAGCCTAGAGATAAATTTCCTTCAACATTAGGCAACGACAAAATTTCTCGCAAGCTCTCAATATTTGATTCAAGAACATCGAGCAGCAAACCAATCTGCTTCTCGAATGGCACATCTGAATTTGTCAAATAACTTGATACCCATAGATTCGTCTCGTATTTTGGATGTTGAGGATCTCCATTTATGTGCTCACCTTTTTTCCCAATGACAGAAGGAACAAGCTGTAACTTTTCCTGTACGCTGTCAACGGGCAAGCTATCACCTAATAATCTCAAACGTGCTCGATACCATTTCTGATCTTCTGATAGTACAAACATGATTTAAAAATCTGGGTTGATGACTTTAGAAATATAAAGAACCTTTCTGCTTATTTACTGGAGTTTAGACTAGGCAGCAAGAAATGACCTAGCAGTGCTAAGTTCATAAAACACAACCTTCAAGAATGAAGATATTTGAGATTAAGCAGTTTTTTGTTGTTCTTTGCGTGGTCTAGTGGTGAAGGCTTTAAGGCAGGGAGAAACTAAAACGGCGTACTTTGGTCTGAATGCTTTACTGTAGAAGCTTTTGGGTGGATGTCGGGATAATAATACCATTTCCCGACATTTTCCACACAGAAGACAGGTACTAACTATAAAAAATAAGTTTTATTTCTCCTTTTTGAAATAAAAATACTACATGAAAATACTAAATAGAGTTTATTAATTAGTTGAAATTTTTCAACTATTAATTTACTTCTCCGTTTTCAAGATATCAGAGTAAATTAATCATGAATCTCAGCAACTCTCGCATTAAGATTACTTTAGCGTGTTTAGCAATACTTGCAGGTACTGTTGTTCCAGCATCTTCTACTTTCGCTCAAAGCGTACCAACCAATGCTGTACTTGGTGGTAATGACACAGACGGTACACCTCTATATGTATGCTCCGGTATATACAACAACGCAGTTTATGGAGGTAAATACCGTTCTGATAGAAATTATTGTGATATGAGTTATGCAGGGTCTGAAGTTTTTTCATCTCCATATAACTATGTCGTTCTAACATATCCTCTAAATTTAAACACTAGAGGTCAAAGGACTGTGTTCTATTGGGAAGCATCATCATATCAACAACCAATACCAGGAGACGCTGTGCCTACTGGTTTTGAAAATGGTTATAGTCTCTATTCGTGCCGAGCTTCATACAATGGTGGAACTGCAATAGGAAAAATAATTAAACAAAAACTTTGTAACTTCGGTTATGGCGGCAGGGAAATTTCCGCTACCTCTTATGATGTGTTAGCACTAACAACCATTGCAGCACCTATTGTCCGTTGACTGGGATAGAACCCTTGGGTTGAGTCGATACTAAGCGTCGTTACACTAAATTCCACTGCGACATCCCCGACTTCAAATCGATTAACCACCTGCTTACAAGTTAAACCCTCCCAACATTCCCAACATTCCCAACATTCCCAACCTCCCCAACGCCTCCCAACATTCCCAACCCTTCCCAACCCGCAAAGCCCTGCTATTTAACCCGTAGCAGGGCTTTGTAATGCTTTGTGCTACATATACGTTTTAGAGGGTTCTGTAAGTTCTAGGGCGGTCTGGTCAGGATTGGTACGGTTTTGAGGTATTTGGAAGGTTTGGGATGTTTGGGAATGTTCGGGAGGAATTGCGAACACCCTGAACAGGCGACCATCGCAGTTTTTCTTTCTTGACTTTGCTCTCTTACTACGGATGAGCAGTAGAAAAAATACTTGCATATTCGTAGTATTATCAGCATGATTCTTGATATCAATTTTTATACAACGATAAAAAAATTGGAGTATTCTGAATGTCTACATTTACCGTCACTAATACTAATAACAGTGGTCTAGGTTCACTACGGCAGTCCGTTTTAGATGCCAATGCCCAAAGAGGAAAAGACATTATCAATTTTGGTGGACTATTTACTGATGGGCTGGCTCATACCATCAACCTGACTGGTAGTAGTCTGAGTATCACAGATGACCTTACCATTCAAGGCACAAATCCCAGCTTACTAACTATTAAGGATGATAGTGTTTCCCGTGTGTTTGACATCGGCAGTGGTGTAACATCTGCAATCAACGGGCTGACTATTACCAATACATACGATGGAGCCGGAGGAGGGGGTGCGATCTCAAATGAAGGCATCCTGACCTTGAGCAATAGCATCATCACTGGTAACACTGTAAAGAGTAACGCAACCCTCTACGGATTTAGCATTGGTGAGGGCGGTGGCATTTTAAACAGTGGTAGTCTCACGCTGGACTACAGTATCATTAGTAATAACTCGACTATTGCTGCTGACACGTTACCAACATTAAATGGTGATTTTTCTAATAATGGAGTTATTGTCGCTGGCGGTGGTATTTACAACAGTGGCAGTCTCACACTGAACAACAGCACCATCAGTAATAATTCATCAATTTATTATGACGCTCAAGGCGGTGGTATTTACAACAGTGGCAGTCTCACTGTGAACCACAGCACCATCAGTAATAATTTATGCCAATGGGACGGCGGAGGTATTTACAGCGAAGTCAATGGCAGTCTTACTGTGAACTACAGTTCCATCACTGATAATACATCACAATGGAACGGCGGCGGGATCTACTACACTGGGAGTAGCATCCTATCGGTGAATAATAGCATCATCACTGGTAATTTAGCAGAATACGTCGCTACCTTCGGCAGCGGCTTTGGCGGCGGCATTTACGCAACTGGCACTACTACTACTATAAACGTGACTAACAGCCGCATCAGTGACAATTCGGCACAATACGGCGGCGGGATCTACAATGTTGGCACTATAACGGTGAATAACAGCATTATCAGTGGCAATTCGGCACAATACGACGGCGGCGGGATCTACAATTATGGCACTATAACGGTGAATAACAGCATTATCAATAATAACTATGCCAGCGAACATGGGGGCGGCATTTACAGCAATAGCACTATAACGGTGAATAAAAGCACTATTATTGGTAATTCGACAAACGGCGAGGGCGGCGGGATCTACAATGTTGGCATTTCTTATCTAGGGTATCGTGGTCCAGGATATATAGTTATCTCTAGACTTACGGTAACAAATAGCACTATTAGTAACAATCGGGCAACCACTGGAGGTGGTATTTATAATAATGGCACTCTATCGGTGAGTAACAGCACTATCAGTAATAACTATGCCAGCGATTATGGCGGCGGAATCTACAACTCTAGCTCTAACGGGGAGGGTAGCGACAATCAATTTGGCATCGTTACCGTGAGTTATAGCAACATTACTGACAATACGGCACTTACTGCCGGCGGTGGGATCTATAATAATGCCGATGACGGCGGCGACTATTCTGGCACTGTTACATATACTCAATTAGGCATAGTTAACGTGAACCACAGCACCATTAGTGGCAATCAAGCACACTTTGGCGGTGGGATATACAACAATGCCACCTTAACAGTAGGCAACAGCATTATCAGGCATAATAAAGCTTTCGGGATCGAACTCAGTTCTGGTCAAGAAGAGTCTGGCAAGGGTGGCGGGATTTACAACTCTGACTCTAGCTATGCCACGGCCACAATAGACTACAGCACCATCGCTTGTAACTTTGACACACCCGAAGAAGATTCAAATAAGTTTATCAAGCTTGATAATCTCGTAGGTAAATTCATCACCAAAGGTTCATTCGTGAGAGTTTAAAACGATATTATAGATTATAGGATTTTCTAGTCTGGTGAGGTACAACCCGCGTTATTTTTATGAAGCTTTCTTAGAGGATAAGAGGCGTAGGCGCAGCCCGCACTTCGACTTGGCTCAGTGACCACCGTAGGCATCGCCTGTGCCGATAAATTACACTTGGTCATTTACTAAAAATTCATTTGTTTCTTTGTCAAAGATTAATCTTTGCCCTTTTTCCACTACATAAGGCTTGCAAATTACATATTTATCATCCTCATCACTAAATATGACATTTACAGTTTCTTCTTCTTCTCTACCAGAGTTGCAGTATCTAAATTTAGCTGTTATGGTTCTAGTTTTCATTTTCTTAGAAGATAATTCTTAGAGGATAAAATACACCAATCATCACAAGCGTAGTTTCCCGCCGTAGGTATTGCTCTAGCTGCGATCGCCTCATTTATAACTGTATCTTGGCTTCATTATCTTCATCGCCTGGATACCATGCCCTAAAATCATACCCGTCGATAGTTTGACAATAATCGTATTCCATATCTAAAGCTTCAGCCGCTTCAATAAATTGTTCTAGTGTGCCGTCATACCAGATAACATATTCACTACCTATCGCCTCAATAATTGCCTTAGCAGCATAACCCTGCTGGATAGATATCAGTTGGCTTTGATGCTGCCAAGTTTGGCATATACGACAACTGTAGCCCCAATCGTACTTTAAATCCTTGTAATGATGAGTTTTCATTTCACAATTGCGACAGTATAGGAATTTTGATAGGTCTAATGTAGTTGCCATAAAAAAGTAATTTATCAATCCATCACAACTGGCTAAACTGATATTTTGTGGCTAAAGTCATGGTCAGAACCATGACTTTTTTCATGATTGATTGTGTCAGATATTTCTACAATAGTTGTATCTCATCAGATTGATATTGAGATTTTAAACCTCAAGTCTTATGTCGGAACACAAACTAATCCCTAATCATCACAATACCTTTCATATATGTAATTAGAAAAATATCGCTAATTTCTAAGTATTGCTGGAGATTTCTGGAATAATCATTATGCCTTGTGTAGTCAAATTACAATTCCAATTCAAACATTAATTGATGTTTTCATCAACTGAAGAGGGACTCATGATTAATCGGGCTATAGACATAATTTTCGTAGATTCCTTTGCCTTTGTAATTAATATCACATTTGGAACACTGCTTCATACTAAAATATGCAATTATTCCTGGGAAGGGAAAACACCCTTTAATTCTAAACCAGAAGAGATTGGCTCTAATCCATCCATTTCACCGTCATCTTCGGAAGATATACATTAGAGTCTGTTTGAAAAGTCCAAGATAGTTATAATTCATCATTCTGAACAAAACGAAGTGAAGCGAATAATCCCAATTTTTCGTTGGAATTGAGATGCTTCACTTCACTGCATTCAGTATGATGCCAAAATTGTTAAGCAATATTTCGCCAACAGTGTCAACCGCTACTTTTAACCCAATTACAAATAGACTTGTCCGAAAATTAGGTTTTGACCCTTGCTGTACAAGGTTTATATGCTCATTTGTGAATAAGTCTAATATACCAGTGCAGCGATCGCACTCAGCTTGGTTATATTCATCCTGGTCTTGGAGTCCACAAGCTTGCAAAATTGAGAGAGATTCACCCAGCGTAATTTTAGCGCCTACTCGCTCCTTAGCTCTAGATGTCGTTTAAAATCACCCCTACTTGTGAAATTCAGCCATCATGTCTCACTTTCTTGAAACGCTAACTCCAACGAAAACGGTAGGCAGCCCGGATTGGCAGATGCCCACTCGTTGGCTTCTACAATTAGAGTTTTGTTGCCCGAATCGAGATAAAATTGCATTTTGGCACTCTGCTCCAAACGTTCGCGTTCTTTGCCTCCAATCAAGCATCGCGCAATCAGGCAGTACTCTCTAGCTACACGTTTGGCGTAGGATGCTGCTTGGAGTCGCAACTTAGTCAGTTTCTTCAGTTCTGCCAAAGCGACAGAATACTTAAGTTCAATATCAAAAACCTAATCTTCACTGGCTTAAACTTTTCTCTTCCAGATAAAATTTGTGATATTTTTTCAAAAAAAACGTTATGAGTGCAAAATTTATGATTAGCTTTTTGTTTCAATAACTTATAGTACCTCCCATGATTTCAGACAGACAGGATAAAAAAAATCAGTATCAATCAAGACTCGGAATTGAAGTATTGCAAGGACACAATCTTCCTGACCTCACCCAGCTACAAAGACATGAATTGAAGAAATCTCTTTGGGAACATGGTGTTGTTGTAGTTAGACAGCAAACTATTACTGCATCAGAATTGGAGGAATTTTCAAGACAGACCTTTGGAGTTCTAATGTTCGGTGGCAACAAAACATTAGATCCTGATATTAGCCCAGACCTCCAAAGCGAATACGTTTATATTTTGGGTAATCCGAAGGGAGAAACAGAACCAACGGAAAAATTCGCTTGGAAATGGCATCAAGACAAAGATGGACTGCCACGCACTCCAGGACTGGATATGAATGCACTGTATGTTGTGATGCTTTACGGGGTGGAAGTACCTGCTCTGGATCTAGATGGACAGCTACATACGACTCAATTTGTTGACTTGATAGAAGCTTACAACAATTTAGACTATGAACAACAGGAGGAACTAGAAAATTTATCAATGTATCACAAAGCACCAGCCTTCTCTGAAGAAGCTGTTATTCTCCAAAAAGCGCATCCAATCCTATCAACTCACAAAGTTACTGGCAAAAAAGGACTGTATCTGGGTATAGACACAGCAGTGCCTGTAGGTATGGAGGATAAACCAGAAAAAGCAAAATATTTCTGCCAAAGTTTGTTTCGGGCTGTACTAGAGCGAACACCAGTTTATTCCCATGTTTGGCAAAAAGGAGATATTATCTTTTGGGATAACTCACAGGTAATGCACCGAGGTATGCCGTATGATGCAACAAAATATAAACGTATTGCACTACGTTTAGGAGTTGTGGATAATAGCTTTCACTAAAATAATCTCCAATTTATTAAACGATAAGTCTAAATATACTAGACAGTCAGGATTTGTAAGCAATAATTGCAACTATAGCAATCCTAAATGAGTTGTGAAAAAAAATGAACCATACATAAATATCTTCGGAAAGTCAAAAACTTGATGATGAGTAAGAAGTTCAAATAATCTCTTGACATGAGGAAATGATTTGCATAAGTGATAAAACTCTCGAATAAAGTTTTTAGCGTGCAACCAGATATCCTCTGGGGTCTGGGTTCGCTTGAATGAACTCTATCAACTCTTCCATGTGTACTGCCATGCACCCTGTCACTACTGGCAATATTCACCATATCAACAACTGTGATTTTTCACAAATGATTTAGGATTGCTATAGTTATATTTTTCCCAATTGAATAGAGCTTTCATTCAATCTTATTTGACTTCCTCGCTTCATTTGCCAGAGCTATACTCTGCGCCGCCCCCGTTATAAAGCCAATTGGAGCAACAGCGATCGCTGCGCTGGGCTTAAACCAAATAGTTATCAAGCATAAAATCCCACCACACATTAAACCAGTGGCGACAATTAATCCTTTTACTAACTTGCGGCTTTGTTCTATTGAATCGAACTGAACACTCTCCACTAGCAAAGATTGATTAGCTAGTCGTTGCACTAT
>NZ_JBTYKD010000414.1:0-2038 GCF_054880495.1 Nostoc sp. | reverse complement strand
TACACTTACTCTCAGGATATATACAATTGACATATACAAAGATGGGAATAATGTCATCTGCATAAAGATATTTTTATATGTTCGCAAAAAATGAGATAAAAGGGCGTAGATAACATAAATAATAGCAAGAAATATGGAAATCATTCTTGCCCACGCCCATACCCTAATGTATACGATTCTGGTATTGAAGCTAGCGTCGTTATCAACGAGATAACTTGGAAGCAATGCTAGGGCTATTTTTGGCAGCAGATGGAAAACCTCTGCCACACTACAGCAAATCCAAATCCGAAAGCGCTTTAAGTAGATTTTTAAATACCTATAAATGGCCTACTCGTAAGCTAATTTGTCATGTTCGTCAACAGGCGATTGAGCAAGTTAACAGTCATTGTCCATTGGGAAGAAAAGCATTTCTACAAGTAATAGTTGACCTGACAACTTTAGAGAAATGTGGTCAGTTTAAAGCATTTAAAAATCTAATAACCGTTTACAACGGCAAACGAGGCTTGCATATAGTAGTCTTATATTTGGTAGTTGGACAATGGCGTATTCCTTGGAATTTCCGTGTCTGGAGAGGTAAAGGGACAGCTAGTCCATCTCAAATAGCATTGCGAATGGTAGGTCATTTACCCAAAGATTTAACCAAACGATTTCGGGTGAAAATTCTCGCTGATACTGCTTTTGGTACTAAGGATTTTATCAACAATATTCGGAAACTAAAATATCATGCTGTTATTGGTATTGGTTGTAATCGCAAGTTGGTTAATGGTTATCCAGTTAAACTACTACATCATCGAGGGCAACAGGTTAGACTTGTTGGATTAGATTTTCCTGTCACTCTTTCTTGGTATTACTTCAAACGCGATAATGGCAAGTTTGTTAAAAGATATGTTATCTCTACACAACCTCTTAAAGCTAGTACTATTTCCTGGTGGGGTAAACGTCGTTGGAAAATTGAAGGTTGGTTTAAAACTGCTAAACATCGTTTTGGTTTAGATAGATTTGGACAAGGTACTCTTTTAGGAATTTATCGTTGGTTAATCTTATTCATTACTGCCTATTTATTAGCATATTGGACGTATCTTTCATCCTGTTTACCTGATTCTTTAGACTGGGGTCAAGCTGCTTTCCTTGCACTATATACTTTTTTACCTCATTTAGTCTTGTCTTTATTGCTACTAGATATTGAACGGCTTCGACCCTTAGCACTTAGTCATGGAATTGACATTACTATTTCCAGGTGCAAGATATGAGGCTATTGAAAACTTGACTGGGATTAGAGAGCGTACCAACACTCAACCAAGGAGTAAAGTTGAGCGCAGACGTTCTAATTCCTGGTCTTTTTATCAATTGCGGTACTTTCTTGAGTACAAAGGAACTAAGGAAGGTGTAGAGGTAATTGCTGTGCCACCTGCCTACACAAGTCAAACCTGCCACCAATGTTTGCACATTGGCTTGAGGTCTGATAAACATTTTAAGTGTGGTAACTGTGAATGGCATGGTGATGCTGATTTGAATGGTGCAAAAGTGATTTCCTTATTGGGGCAATCTGTAAGCTTGCCCAGAGGTTCGGGTTATTTGTGCTGTAATCTCAGTACGGATAGCTTAGGGCTACTACAAAGCCCCGCCCTTTAGGGCTGGGGTTGGCTTACCCCACATTGGCTCTTGTTAGTACAACTGGTGAAGATGAAATTACTCATACTCCAGCACCGAGTTAAAAAACAAAAAACAGTCAAATATCTTGATACGAGTTCAGCACTCAAAACAGTGAACTCGTACTCTAAGGGAGCAATGCGATTTTGTGAGGTCTGGTCAAAAATCAGCGATCGCTAAAAATTATATTTAGGTACAAGGTGATTTTATTTGCAAATAAAATACTGATTTACATGAGAATTAATCTTGATGAGATATCTCACAAAGATTGCTAGCAAGTCATTTGACGATTATGTTTAAAAATATCTGCAATCGGTCTTTTATACTGAGTATTAATTATGTCAAAAATAATAAAAGACAGGATTAAAGTATAAAATTTATCAAGCAG
>NZ_JBTYKD010000413.1:0-42448 GCF_054880495.1 Nostoc sp. | reverse complement strand
TCTAAAGGATTGTTCCGGAAAGAGTCAGGATAAGTCGTGATTTTTGAAGCCAGTTTTAAGTAATTTGGGAGAGCGATTTAGATGCGTTTACCCTGGAATTACCCCCCCCCTTAATCTCCCCTTAATTCCCCTTTCTTATAAAGGGGGAAAAAGAAATCTAGTTCCCTCCGCAATACATACGGGGAGGGTTAGAGTGGGGTATTTTTGTACCTCACCAACTCGCAATCTGCTGTATAAAAGAAGGCAGGAGGAAATGATTATGAATCAAAACTTTAGTTTTGGGTATAAAACCCAATGGTTCAATCCCACGCTTTTAAATCCATCTGGGTTAATTGTAGCTTCTGCGTTCTTTTTCAAACCCCTAAAAGAATAAATAACTTTCAGCCTGTATTATGCTCCTTGGGAGCAGGAAAAAATCATCACAAATATGCAGCTACCCATCTTTAATCGGTTGACTATCAAATCCAAGCTTATTATCGTAGTTCTATTTGCCAGTATTAGCTCGATTTTGATAATTGCTTATCTAGGGTTGCAGATGGGAAAGCGATCGCTAACTGAGTCTGTCTCTAACCAGCTTATCAGTGTTCGTGCTGCTAAGTCCGATGAAATTAAAACTTACTTTCAAACTCTCCGCAACCACGTTAAAACCTTGTGTGAAGACAGGATGGTTGTTGCAGCGATGGTAGATTTGCACCAAGGATTTCAAGAATTGAATGAGAAATCAATTCCGCCAGAGTCGGAGCAGTCTTTGCAAAATTATTATGAAAATAAATTTTTTCCGAATATTTCTGACAAAGTTTCTGGAGAACTCCGTTTTAATAACTATCGTCCTGTAAGCCTAGCTGCTAAATATCTCCAGCATTACTACATTGCTGCTAATTCCTATCCTGCGAACCAAAAAGCTCAACTTTTAGATCCTGGTGATGGTAGTGCATACAGTCGTTTTCATGCTCAATATCAACCTTTATTTCAAAATCTAGTTCAGAGCATGGGCTATGACAATTTATTACTAATCGATCCTAATACAGGCCATATCATCTACTCAGTCCGCAAAGAACCGGACTACGGCACTAATCTCACTACTGGCCCCTACCGCACCAGTAACCTAGCCAAGTTAGTGGCAACTGTGGGTCAAACCTTTGATCCTGGGGCAATTCAAATCACTGATTTTGAGGCTTATCAACCAGCCTATGGTTCCCAAATGGCGTTTATCGCTGGCCCCATTTATGACGGTTCTAAGCTGGTGGGAATTTTAGCGGTGCGACTATCCGTTGCTGAAATTAACCGCATCATGACCAATAACCAAAGCTGGGTGAGTCACGGTTTAGGAAAGTCTGGGGAAGCTTATTTGGTCGGCTCAGATTATCGGATGCGATCGCCCTCCCGATTTATACTCCAAGATAACTCCCCTGCTGAAAAGAAACTAAACAAAATCCAGATAGAAACAGAAGGCGTGCGAAAAGCTTTGACAGGTGAAACTGGTACAGGCATCTTCAAAGATTCTCGTGGGATCTCAGCCCTCACTGCTTATGCTCCTTTGAAGATTGGCGATCTCAACTGGGCAATATTGGCACAGATGGACACAGATGAAGTATTTGCTCCTGTGAACAATCTACAATTGTTGCTGTTGAGCGCCAGCACAATTTTAATTGTCATATTCACATTTTTGAGCATTATTGTTTCTCATTTTGTAAATCGTCCGATCGCAGCCATCAAAGAAGGAATTCAACAACTGCAAGCCGGAAATTATGACATCACAGTTGATATTAATGCTAACGATGAATTTGGAGAGATCGGGCGGGCATTTAATGCAATGGTTATTAATTTGGGCGAAAAGTTAGGAGAAATCGACCAGAAAAATCGGGAAAACGAAGCTCTAATGCTCAATATTGTACCTTTTACCATTGCCCAACGCCTCAAAGAGGGTGAGTTGCTAATTGCTGACCATGTGAAACACGTCACAATCTTGTATGCGCGTATAGTTGGCATTGCCGAACTTAGTCAACGACTCCCACCGACAGAAATTATTCAACTGCTGACTCGCTTATTTCATGAATTTGATCAGGCGGCGGAACGCTTTGGGCTGGAGCGTAAAAGTACAATTGACACCGACTACATGGTGATCTGCGGACTAACGATTCCCCGACTGGATCACGTTAAACGCACCGTGGATTTTGGGCTGGAAATGTTGAATATCTTGCATCGGATGGAGTTGGCACAAAATTTAGCTTTGGGGTTGAGAATTGGTATTCATACTGGTTCGGTAACAGCTGGGGTGATCGGTACTGAGAAATTTGGTTACAACGTTTGGGGCGAATCGGTTTATTTAGTCATGCGCTTGTACACTCAAGCGGAACTCAACAGCATTGTGATGACTCGTGCTGCCTATGAGTGGGTAGCAGACTCTTATACTCTCATACAATACCGACCAATGCACATTGATATCATTGGCGAGGTGGACACATGGATTTTGGTTACTGCTACTAGGGTATCAATGAGCAAAGTTGACTTGGTGCAATCATCCTTTGCAAAAGTTCAACTAATCGCTGATCAAGCTGCCGAACTATTTTATCAACGACTATTTGAATTAAGCCCCTCTTTGCGGCCTTTATTCAAGGGGAGTATGGAAGAGCAACAACGTAAGTTCATGAGTACACTAGCGATCGCCGTTGAAGGATTACGTAAACCAGCAGCAGTTATCAAGGCTGTGCAAGAACTGGGGACATTTTAACTTGGGGAATTGCCTTGATGCTGGGAGTTCCTCTGGTGGCGATCGCTCTCAACGAAGTAATTGAGAGGTTACAACGGCAGAATATACCGTTAGTAGAAACACTGCAACATCTGCGGAATCTAGTTTTACCCTTTCTGACTGCATGGCTGGTGATGCGTCAGATTCTCACCCTCAATCCTTCAGGAAACTTGAGCCGGGCAATTGAAAGCTTATTTTGGGTGGTAATTATGTACACCGGATTATCTTTTTTAAACACTACTCTGACAACCCGCAAAAAACCTAAAGCTTGGCAAATTCGATTACCAAAGCTCTATTTGTTGTTAGCAAAAGCATCAGTTATATTACTCATTGGGGTGCAAATCTTTTCTAATATTTGGCAAATTGACTTAGCACACATTACAACTGCTCTTGGGGTTGGCTCTTTAGTCATAGCGTTAGCTCTAAAAGATACTTTAGGTAATCTAGTTTCAGGTTTTCTACTACTCTTAGAGAGACCCTTTCAAGAAGGAGATTGGATAAAATTTTCGCAGCGAACAGGCACAAGTTTTGACGGAGAAGTAATTGAGATGAATTGGCGATATGTTCGCCTGAAAACCAGAAATAGAGATATCATCGTCATCCCAAATGCAGAACTTGGACAAACAACTTTTGAAAACTATACTTTACTCAATCCCATCCATGCAGAAAGGGTTTTTCTCAAGTTTTCTCATAATGATTTGCCTAATCAAGTTATAGATATTCTGCAAAAAGCTGCATTAGAAACTCCAGGAATTGTTGCCGAGCCAGAACCTAAGACACGTATCAAAGAATATGGTGATTTTTTCATCAGTTACGAAATGAAAATATACATCAATGATTATCCCAAGAAAGATGATGTAAGAGGTGATTTATTAAAACGAATCTACTACGCCATCAAGCGTCACAAGTTAACAATTCCCTTGTCAACTCAAATAGACTATTCCCTCGATCAAGCTTTGTTAAAAAGCGAAGTTCCCCAAGAAAGAGTATTGGAATATTTAGAAGCTCTCCCTTATCTTGCCTTTCTTGACCCTAGTACTATCAATAAACTTGCTCGTAGCGCCATTGTTGAAGAATACGGCGTAGGTGAATGTATTGTCAAAGCTGGAAATCTCGACAAAGGATTTTTTATTGTTTGGGATGGATGCGTTCGTCTCTCAGTAAAAAACTTTCAAGATAAAGAGCAAGAAGTATTTCGTTTGTCAAGTGGGGATTGTTTCGGTGAAATGTCACTCTTAGCAGGACAATCTAGTTTAGCGACTGTCACCGTGGTTCAAGATTTACAGGCGGTCGTAATTCCGACTGGGGTAATCATTGACTTGGCAGAACATAGTGCTAAGTTTGCCTTAGAAATCAACCGCTTAATTGAAGAACGAGATAAGGCAATTAAGTTAATTCAAGGGATAAGGAAGCCTTATTAATAATTCGTAATTACCTTATGGAAGGGGAAAAGAGCGAAAAATGCGGTCTTCTCCCTTTGGGAGAGGCTAGCCTTTGACAAAGAGTTTTAGCCTTAACCCAAGCGTATTCACCCACTCCCCACTTGTCTAGAGTTAATATAAAGACTTAATCCACTCCCATTCCTGTATCAAACCCTCTCTCAAAGAAACTTGGGGCTGATATCCGAGAATTTTCTTTGCTTTAGATACATCAGCAGCCGTGTGACGAGCGTCTCCCATCGCCTTTTCTATGTAATTTCTTTTGATTGACTTCCCAACGATTTCTTCAATCCTATCCAAGACTTCTGCTAAAACTACCCTGCTACCACCACCGATGTTAAAGATTTCTCCCAGTGCTTCGGGTGCGATCGCGGCGGCTAAATTAGCAGCGATAATATCACTAACATACGTAAACTCCCGCGTTTGCTGGCCATCGCCGTAAATAGGAATCGCTTCATCTTGCAAAATCGATTTAAAGAACTTATGAAATGCCATATCTGGGCGCTGTTTGGGGCCATAAACAGTGAAATAGCGCAATGTCACACAAGGCACACCAAAGTTTTTGTAATACAGTTCACACAAAAATTCTGCTGCTAGCTTTGTAATGCCGTAAGGAGAAACTGGTTGAGGGCAAATTCCCTCGTGGGTAGGTAATGTTTCTGCATCACCATATACACTCGATGAAGAGGCAAATACTAGCCTTTTCAGATGTTTAGCATCTTTGGCTGCTTCTAGCAAAACTTGTGTAGCGTTAATATTTCGTTCTGTGTAACCTCGAAAAGCTTTACCCCAACTTGCTCTCACACCTGCTTGTGCCGCTTGATGGTAAACTAGATCAACATCTTTTAGGAGTTTCTGCCAATCTAAAAACTGAATATCTCCTTCAATTAATCTAAAACCAGGTGAACGATGCAAGTGTACAATATTCTTACGCTTTAACATCGGATCGTAGTAATCATTGAATTCATCAATTCCGATTACTTCTTCTCCTTGTTGCAGCAATGTTTCTGCAAGATGAGAACCAATAAACCCGGCGGCTCCAGTAACGATAATTTTACCCATGCTCCCTATTTTTTTATATCCTGATTTATCTTTAATATTTACAAGTTAATAATTATAATCAATAATCCGTTACTAATTAATAATTTTTTAAATTACTTATTGCAGGTTATCAACATAATAGATTAATTAAACTAATCTACTTGCATTTAAGATATATTATGAAATATATTTAGTAATTGCGAAGAACAAAAATTATAAATTCACTAATTCATGAAATCTAATTTGAAGAATAAATACAGTGAAAACTCAATAGTTAAAATAGGTTAGCAGATCGGAATAATTAAAGTTAGATATAGCAATCCTAAAACATTGATGAAAAGTTAGATCCCCGACTTCTTAAAGAAGTCGGGGATCTGGACACCGAGAATTTTCACAAATCAGATAGGATTGCTATATGCATAATAGGGACGCACAAGGAAATCAGTGAAAGTTTTAGTTGTAGGTAATGGGGGGCGCGAACACGCTCTGGCATGGAAACTGTTGCAATCTAAGCAAATTGAGCAAGTTATCTGTGTACCAGGGAATGGGGGCACAGCAAGTATGGAACGTTGCCAGAACTTGCCCCTAGCAGTAGATGATTTTGAGGGCATGAGCCGATATGCTCTAGAACATGGCATAACTCTGGTGATAGTTGGGCCAGAAGTCCCCTTGGCGAAGGGAATCACAGATTATCTTCAAGAGAAAGGGTTGATGGTATTTGGCCCAGTCAGAGCTGGAGCGCAAATTGAAGCGAGTAAAGCTTGGGCAAAAGCTCTAATGCAAGAAGCAGGGATTCCGACGGCACGGAGTGCGGTATTTACACAGGCAGCAGCAGCAAAATCTTACGTCAAATCTCAGGGAGCGCCAATTGTCGTCAAAGCTGATGGCTTGGCGGCTGGTAAGGGTGTAACGGTGGCTGAAACAGTTGAACAGGCAGAAAGTGCCGTTGATGCGATTTTTCAGGGACAATTTGGCAGTGCTGGTAAATTTGTCGTCATTGAAGAATGTTTAATTGGGCAAGAGGTGTCAGTTTTAGCGTTAACCGATGGGTTAACAATTCGACCCTTGTTGCCAGCTCAAGACCATAAGCGGATTAGTGACGGCGATATAGGGGAAAATACTGGTGGGATGGGAGCATATAGCCCAGCACCCATTGCTACACCTTCTTTGATGGCACGCATTCAAACAGAAGTTTTAGAAAAGGCGATCGCCACCTTACGAGCTAGAGGCATTGATTACCGAGGCGTACTCTATGCTGGGTTAATGATTGCACCCGATGGCGACTTTAAAGTTTTAGAATTTAACTGTCGCTTCGGCGATCCAGAAACCCAAGTTATTTTACCACTGTTAGCAACACCTTTAGAAGAGTTGATTCTAGCGTGTGTACAGCAGCGATTGAGTGAATTGCCGCCTATTGCTTGGAAAGAGGGAGCATCTGCCACTGTGGTTGCAGCTTCAGGTGGTTATCCAGGAGAATATGAGAAAGGCCAGGTAATTACGGGCATTGACAAGGCAGAGGCAACAGGAGCAACTGTATTTCATGCAGGTACGAAGTTAAACCAGCAACAAGAAGTAGTGACAGATGGGGGTCGAGTATTAAATGTGACTGGAATCGGAGAAAATTTTGAGCAAGCGATCGCCCAAGCCTATGCAAGTATCAAATATATTCAGTTTCAGGGGATATATTACCGGAGAGATATTGGGCATAAAATAGTGAGTGCGAAGCAGGGGGAGCAAAGATAAGCGATCGCACGATGTTGCTTGTTCAAGAAGTTATGCGGGTGATTCTTGCGTTATAAAGCTCTGTTATCTGCCAATAGGCTAACAATAGCGTACACCGCATGGACAATCCCGCACACTTAACAGGCATAGGGTAGCTAATGATGCTTAGATTAAACTATGTTTAGGGATCCAATCAAAATGCAGTCTGATGTCGGCTTTAAGGCTGGCACTGATTTCCATCAGATAGCGAGGCTGACTTATACTTAAGCTATGCCCAAGTTAGACATTATCCATAATGCGGTAAAAAACGCACTGATCAAGGACGACTGGACGATTACAGATGATCCCTATGTAATTCAGTATCGAAGAACAACGCTGTACGCTGATCTAGGTGCTGAACGCCCCATTGCGGCTGAACGAGATGGGCAAAAACTTGTTGTGGAAGTGAAAAGCTTTGTTGGTGCATCAAAGATACAAGATTTAAAACAGACTCTCGGTCAGTACGACATCTACCGTTATCTTTTAGAGGAAACAGCACCAGACCGTAAACTTTACGTTGCTGTCGGTGCGATCGCTTATAAAAGCTTTTTCAAACAGGATGTAATTCAACTCATCCTCCACAAACATCAACTTCCACTCATTATCGTCGATACAGAGACAGAGGAGGTCACAAAATGGATAAATTAACTGAGTATCCCAAGATAATTAAGCGTATCCTGACGGAATATATAGAATTATGCAACCGTAGTCCTAATCGAGATATCGAAACATTCTTGATTATGGATGAGCAAAAGGGTCACTATATTTGGATGAACCTTGGTTGGCAAAATGGTGAACGCATTACTGGTATGACCGTCTACATTCGGATTCGAGATCGCAAATTCTGGATCGAGGAAGATTGGACTGAAAATGGGATCGCAACTGACCTACTTCGTGCGGGTGTTGCCAAGGAAGATATAGTGTTGGCATTCCATGAGCCTAAGATGCGGCAGTACACAGATTTTGCAGTAGCATCCTAGCGATGGTGTTCTCTGACAATGCAGTGTCGCCGACAGTAAAAATATCTTGGTACTGAGTTCAAGTTTACTAGCCCCCGCTAACCTGAGCCGGACAACTAGCTCAAAATTTGAAAGCCTTGCATTCCCCCATCTCCCTCTCTCCTAACATATTTATCGAATTAACTGTTAATTTTTTAGTTGTTGGGCTTATAACAAAGACTACTAACAACTTTATTTAAGATGCTAAGTCTGTTAAAAACAATTCGAGATGCGATCGCTAGTTGGTGGTCAGAATTCACCCTCCAGACCAAACTGCTCGCTGTGGCTACAATGGTAGTTTCGTTAGTGATGAGTGGTCTGACCTTCTGGGCTGTGAATACAATTCAGCAGGATGCGCGGATGAATGACACCCGCTTTGGCCGTGACTTGGGACTGCTGCTTGCTGCCAATGTTGCCCCCTTAGTTGCTGATCATAATCTTAGTGAGGTTGCCCAATTTTCCCAACGTTTCTATAACAGCACCTCTAGTGTGCGTTATATGCTCTACGCCGATGAAACCGGGGAAATGTTTTTTGGCATTCCTTTTTGGGAAGCGGAGGTAGAAAACTCCCTCACGATTAAACGGCGGATACAACTGCCAGAAGATTACCCTGGTGATGGGGAAAAGCCGATGGTGCGGCAACATCTGACCCCAGATGGAGTAGTCACCGATGTATTTATTCCCCTGATCGTCAATAAAAAATACTTAGGTGTATTAGCGATCGGTTTCAACCCCAATCAGACTGCGATCATATCCACCAATTTTACCCGCGATGTCACCATTGCCGTTTTTATCACGATTTGGGTAATGGTGATTTTGGCAGGAGTGATTAACGCCTTGACCATCACTAAGCCGATTAAAGAGCTGCTGGTGGGGGTGAAGCAAATTGCTACCGGGAATTTCAAGCAGCGCATTGATTTACCATTAGGGGGCGAACTGGGTGAGTTAATTTTAAGCTTTAACGAAATGGGAGAGCGATTAGAGCGCTATGAAGAACAGAATATTGAGGAACTGACCGCAGAAAAAGCCAAACTAGAAACCCTAGTTTCGACGATCGCAGATGGTGCTGTGTTAATTGATAACAACATGCAAGTGATTTTAGTCAACCCCACAGCGCGGCGAATTTTTGGCTGGGAAGCCGCTGATGTCGTCGGACAGAATGTGTTGCATCACTTGCCCCAATCGGTACAAATGGAAATCACCCGTCCCTTGTACGAAATGGCAGCAGGGGAATGCGAAAGCGCCGAATTCCGAATTTTTATTAACCAACCCATTCCACGGACGATCCGCATTCTCTTGACTACAGTACTCAATCTGCAAAGAGAAAGCATTAAAGGCATTGCGATTACTATCCAAGATATTACCCGCGAGGTTGAGTTAAACGATGCAAAAAGTCAATTTATCAGCAACGTTTCTCACGAACTGCGAACGCCTCTATTCAACATCAAAACCTATATTGAAACCCTGCACGACTACGGTGAAGAGTTAGCTTTGCAAGAACGGCAAGAGTTTCTGCAAACTGTGAACCATGAAACCGATCGCTTAACCCGCCTAGTTAACGATGTTTTGGATTTGTCAAAACTCGAATCTGGTCGCAACTACAGCTTCGATGGCGTAGATTTAGCCCAAGCGATCGAGCAAACCCTGCGTACTTACCAACTCAATGCTAAAGATAAAGGTGTTGAACTTCTTCAGGAAGTTGCTCCTAATTTGCCCTTGGTAATGGGTAATTATGATTTGTTAGTACAAGTGTTTGGCAACCTAATTGGTAATGCCCTTAAATTCACAAAAGCCGGTGGTAAAGTGGTAATCCGCGCCTATCAAGTAGATTTCAAGCCCAGTCACACCGAATCTTCTCCAGTGCGGATTGAAATTTCCGATACTGGAATTGGCATTGCCACAGAAGATCAACACTCAATTTTTGAACGCTTCTTTCGCGTAGAAAACCGAGTTCACACCCTAGAAGGCACAGGTTTAGGTTTATCGATTGTCAGAAATATCATCGACAGACATCGTAGTAAAGTCCATCTAGTGAGTGAAGTTGGCATAGGCACAACTTTTTGGTTCCATTTAACTGCCTTTGAAGAAAAAGCGCCACCGATACAAGTTGAACCTATTGCTGAAGTATCCAAAATCACCACAACTTGAAGATTAGGGATTGGGAATTGTTTGTTATTTTTGACAATTCCCTACTCCCCACTCCCCATTCCCTAGTAAACACAAATCAAGACCTTAATATAACAAACAACAAACAGACCAATAATAAACCTAATAGCAACAGCAAAGCTTGATTGCGTTTTATCCAACTTTTTAGAGTTAATGTAAAACTGTTAGTGTAACGCTGCTGTTCCAACTCTAACTTTGTCTTTTCAATATTTTGGTAGAGGGTACAGTCTTTAGCGTAGGGACGCTGGGGAAAATTGCAAGTATCATCAGCGTGATATGTGCAGGTGTCGCACAGATACCCTTCCCCAGTGGCGCGGTGCAATGGAATACCGGGATGGCCGTAAGCTTTGAGTGTTGTCCGGCAATAGGGACAATTAATAGCTTGACTATCAACGAGTTGATGGCAGTGGGGACAAGATACAGTAGCCAAAACCTTTAGCGCAAATAGCTTAAGTAAACACTTTGATTCTAGCGACTTACAGGAGTAATGGGCAAATACATATATGACCTGTTAATTTTGAATATCGCTAGCTCTCAGAATTGCTTATTTTATCAGCAAAAGTACTAATTTAATGATGATTTTTTATCTATTTCTAAGTGATTTATATCACTCAAAATAATTAAGGCTATGCCATAATCGAGCAAATATCAGATTTTCTCCCAAGTCCAAGAGTTATTTAGAGGTATAAAAATATTGCCTTTTAATCCTGAGATGTGCCGTAACGAAAGCGAAGTTGAAAGCAAACTCATAGTGCAATATTTGCTACCACAGCTAGGTTATACTGCTGACACCTGGCATCAAGAAATTGCCGTTGGTAGCATCCGCTTAGATTTCTTAGCATTTGCCGCACAAGTTATTCCCTTTGTTTTAAATGCTAACTCACCCTTGAGTGTTGTCATGGAGGCAAAGCATCCCAAACAAAACTTAAATAATCATGTCCCCCGACTCAGGCATTATTTAACCAGCTTGAATGTCAGATATGGATTACTGACTAATGGCAAAGAAATCAGAATTTATCAAAAATCGCAATACGATATTCAGCTATTATTCCAATGTTCTGGGAAGGAAGTTGAGATCAAGTTAGATAAAATTAAAGGTTTAATTGGTAGAGATAGCTTAAAAAAAGGACAATTAGTAGATAAACCAGAAGTTCAAATAACTGAAAATAATTTAATTTTTGAAACAAAGAGGCAACATTCAATGAAAACGATTGCAATCTACCACAATAAAGGCGGCGTTGGTAAGACTACTGTTGCAGTCAATCTTGCAGCAGCATTGAGTAAAAAAGGTAAAAGAGTACTGTTAATTGATATAGATTCCCAGGCAAATACTACTTTTGCTACAGGATTAATCAAATTTCAATTTGATGAAGATGATGATTTACGAGATTCTAATATCTATCATTTATTAGAATCAGGTGATTTTTACTTAATACCCGATGTCATCCGAAAATCACATTATTTTAACAATCCTGAAGTAGATGTTATTCCTGCACATATTAATTTAATAGAAGGACAGTATAAACTTAATCAAATTGATGCTAGTAAGACTAGGTTAGTTACGAAATTAAAAAAAGTAGAGCAAGAATATGATGTTGTCATTATTGATACACCTCCATCGAGAGATTTATATGCTAAAGTTGCACTTGTTGCTGCTGATTACCTGATAATTCCTTCAGATTTAAAGCCATTTGCAAATCAAGGATTATTAAGTGTCAAAAACTTTATTATAGAAGTTAATGAATTTAGAGAAATGATAGGAAAACCACATATTATATTAATGGGTATCCTCGCTTCAAAAATCTCTACCAATTCCAAATTTTTACAATATACTTTTCCTAAACAAAGGAGCGTGATTTCAGAACGTTACAATCTGCCTTTGATGGAAGCAGTAATTTATGATAGAACCGTACTATCCGAATGCATGAATCAGACTATAACAGTTGGAGATTTAGAATATCCTGATCCCAAATCTGTTGTTAAATATGCAGAAGAAGTAAAATCAGATGCTCAAAAATCTGCTATGGAATTTGAAATTTTAGCAGATGAAGTATTAACGGGAATAGGGTTAAATAAATGATGAATTTTTCTTTAGTAGATGTAAAGAATATTACTTCTAATGAACCTCGATCAAATTTTTCAGAGGCTGATTTGGAAAATCTCGCAGACATAATTATAGAAACTGGAGGAATTATCAGACCATTAATTGTGAAAGTGACAGGAGTAGAGAGCTATACGGTAGTTGATGGACATTTTGAATATTATGCTGCTGTCAGGGCACGAGAAAAAAATCCTCGGCAAGCTGAAATGGTTAATAGTTTTGTCATCGCCCCAAAATTAGAGGATTTAGTACTAAAGCAAGTTGTATCTCTCCAAGGAATTGATTCTTCTGGTAAAATAGTAACACCACACCCTGAAACAACAAAGTTAGAACCACGTCTGGCAAATCTAGAATTACGTCTTGAGAAGCAATTCAATGAATTTAAGTCAGAATTTCTACAAGAAAGACAGAGAATAGATAGTCAGTTCAAGCAACTTGAAAACCTTATTCCCCAAAAGGGTGAACAGAGTAATCCACTCAGTTTATTGAACTCTTTGGATAAAGACGAGTTATCTATAAAGTTACAACGCGCTAGAATTCCTGACGCGGAAAAACTTGCCAAAGCTATAGAAGATGCTCGACATAAGAAGCCAAAGCAAGTCTTTGAAGATTACCGTGATGTAGTAAAATCTGTTAAAAACTTGGGTGAAAAAAGAATTTTGACTATTATTGATGAGTGGTCAAGAAGTTAGTAGTTAGTAAAATAAGTTCTTTGCGATGTAAAAACTCTGCATAGCATTCTCTGCGTCTCTGCGTGAGACATTTCCACTAAGTATTTGATATAAAAAGGGATGCGTTAGCATAGCCCGCGCATTCCCATAGCCTAACCCCGCACCTGTCGCAGTGCATTAAATGCCTTACCTCGCAACCCAACTGGTAACAGCGATAATCCTAAACCAGTCCAAGCTTTAGGAGTTGAAAAAGACTTTCCTGCTAAAACTAGCTCTCTGCCTTTTTGCGTTTCACCCTTTTCAATTAAACGCAAACCTAATAATAATTGCGTTTCAGTTAGACGATTTTTCCTGATTGTCTCTATTTTTTCCGACTCAAACTTATAATTTTCTAAATACCGGAGTTTATCAAATAAATAAGGAATGGCTCGATTGATACCTTGCTGCTCTGCATGAGAGCGATATTCCATCAATAATTCTGGTAAATAATAGCCATTTTTTCCAGCCAAAGCCAGACGCACAAATAAATCATTATCCTCACAATTTTGCAGATTTGGCTGCATATATCCTAATTCTTGCAATGTTTGACGGCGAAATAATGTTGCCCCAATTTGAAAGCTTTGCTGAATAAATACAACTTCCAACAAATTATCTACAATACCTGCTGGTAAATTCTTCCTACCCCAGCGATGAGAATTTTCTTGAGTTTTTGCCTCATCCCGCACATTGTTAATATCAATTATCCAATGGTCTGTACCAACAAAATCAATACTAGAGTCTTGAGTAAGAATAGCTGCGGTACTTGCGAGAAAATCGGGTGTTAGCCGATCATCATCATCAAATTTAATAAAATATTCACCACTGGCAGCATCAAAGCCAGAGCGCATATTATTACTTTTACCAATATTTTGCGGATGACGGATATATTTAATCCGGTGATCTGTGTACTGTGATATCAATCCAGGTGTAGCATCCCTAGAACCGTCATCACAAACAATTAGCTCAAAGTCTTGCTCAGACTGATTGAGTATGCTGTCAATCGCATAAGGGAGGAGATTAACACGATTAAAAGTAGGAATGCAAACAGTAATTTTAGGCATATTATATACTAATAACTGGAAAATATAACCGAGGGCAAGAAGGAAGCTATTTTGGTTATGGATGATACTAACTTACCCTCTGTTTGTCTGCATTGGCAAAACCCGTGTTGTGGTATCGCTTCTCCTAAAAGTGGCCTGTGCGCTTGGTTATTCGATTAAATGCTGTAAAACTTCCATCGTAAGGAAGATTTACGAATATGTGGCAATCTCTCTCAATAGGAGCTTTCTTTTTAGCTATTTTTGTATTGAAATTAATATTCAGCTAGGATGATCCAGGTAATTTTATGACTTCTGCTGAATTTATATCGCCAGCCCAGTTGAAAGAAGAATTCCAGATTGAGGGAATTACAGAACCAAGTATACTCGGCTATTTTAAAACCTTAAATGCCGGAGAATTTGAAGCAACTGCTGCCTTATTTGCGGGAAATGGTGTGATGCGTCCACCATTTGAATCTGATATTCTGGGGACAGATGCGATCGCAGCCTACTTAAAACAAGAAGGCCAAAACATTAAAGCTTACCCCAACACAGCAATAGCCGACACTTTAGAAAACGGTGATATCCAAATCCAGGTAACAGGCAAAGCCCAAACTTCCTGGTGTAGTGTGAATGTCTTGTGGCTATTTATCCTCAACCAACAACGGCAAATTTCCTATACTAGAATCAAACTTTTAGCTTCCCCCCAAGAGTTACTTTCTTTACGTCGTGAAAAGTAGTAAATAAGTGTAATACCTTAGACAATATTTGATTATACCCAAAACAAAATCTAGTCATCTACAACTTGGATAAATAATATTACTTGAAAAATAGTAACTTTTGTCTATTGGACTAATTCGGGTAAAATAGCTTCTAATTTAAGACAGTTAGCACCATCAATCTGCAACTGATACTCGACCTTATCCATAAGACGATTCATAATCATCCAACCATAACCACCTTCTTGTTTTTCCATCGGGTTTGGAGTGTAGTATGTAGACATATCAAAGCCTTCGCCGAAGTCCCAAACTTCTAAGGCAAGCTCCCGGTCTTTGAGTTCCAAACGCAGTAAAATTGGCAAATTTGGTTTGTTTTTGTGAGCATGACGGACTGCATTTGAGTAGGCTTCTACCAAAGCCAGTCTCAAACGACTTGATTGCCGTGACCAATCCACAGAATCTCCTAGTTGGATTTTTAAACATCCTAGCAACCAGTTTTCGACAATATTAAGAAAACTCAAGTCACTTGGTACATGAAGCTCACTTTTCATGACTTACAAAATCTCCACTGAAAGTATAGTTTGATCATCTTCTTGAACGTGGTTATCTGCCTGGATGCGAGCTAGTAAATGGTTAAGAGAAAGCGGTTGTTGCTCTTGTTGTAAGAGTTGCCATAAACCATCTTGATTCAGCATAGAACGGTTAACTGGCTCAACGTTAGACTCGGTTTTTACTGGTGAATCAGAATTAGTTGATACCGTTGCTTCTGTAATTCCATCGCTGGCTAGTAACAATGTGTCTCCAGCCGCGAGAACCAAACGACCAGACTGTGCCTGCCACTTAGGCAAGATCCCCAAAGGAACGCTGCGGACTTTGAGGTAATTGGGATTATCGGCTAAAGCACCTTGGCGTGACCATAATAGTGGATAAATATGACCGGCATTAGTATAGACAAATTCCTTAGTGCTAGGGGTATAACAGGCTAAGACGAGGGTGATGAAATAATTGTTGCTAATCAAGTCTTCACTGAGAGCGTAGTTGAGGTTCTGCATGACCACATTCGGCTCGGCTGGTGTTTCTTGAGATAATTCCCGGCGCAAAACTGAAATAATACTAGCCATAAATAAAGCAGCTGGAACGCCCTTACCAGAAACATCACCTACTGCTAGCCACAAGTCGCCTTTGGGATGAACAAAAACTTCAAAAAAATCGCCTCCGACTTCCCGCGCTGGGTAACAGCAAGCTTGCACCTTCACACCTTTGATGTCAGGTAAAGTTTGGCGTAGCAGGTTGTATTGAATTTGGCGAGCCACCTCCAATTCATTGTGAATCTGCTGTTGCTTTTCTTGGAGGCGCTGGTAGAGTTTTGCTTGTGAGAGAGCTAAGGCTGCTTGTTCGGCAACACCTACAATCAGTTGGATGTCTTCGTCTTCCCAAGGGCGATCGCGTCCCCATTGGTGGAGGGCTAGCACAGCCAACAGATGCTGCTGGTAGCTAAGTGGCACAACTAGGTGGTGGGAAGCCTTGCCATTATATACATCTTCAGCAAGTTGATAATGGCGGGTTTCCAGTACTTTTTCAATTAAAACACTGGGGTCGAATAAGCTATCTGATACATCGAATTTAGGATCGCGGTAGAAGAACTCGTCTTGTGTAAGGCGATCGCCCTCTACTGGTCTGAGCAAGCAACTGGTAGCTTCAAATGTTTGTCCAATAGTTGCTACAATCTTTTGCAGCATACTGTCGTAGTCTAAAGATTCCCGAATTGCTGTTGTTACCGCATTAAACAAAGATTCTCGCCGTAAAGCCCGACGCAACTCTTGCGTGCGCTTCTTAACTAGCCGATATGTATCAGTGGCTTGCTCAACTAACGCTCTGAGCTGATCCGGATTCCAGGGTTTGGTAATATACTTGAATACCTGACCAGAGTTAATCGCATCTACCAAATCTTCGACATCAGTAAAACCAGTTAACAAAATCCGAATTGTGTCTGGATAGCGCTCTACAGCCCGACTAAAAAATTCAGTGCCACTCATTTCTGGCATTCTTTGGTCAGAAATAATCACCGCCATTTCGCCAAATTGATCCAAGATTTCCAGAGCGCCCAAAGCATGATTGGCTTTATATACTTGAAAATCTCGCCTAAAAGTGCGGTAGAGTAGATCTAAGTTATCTGGCTCATCATCTACCACCATGAGCTTAAGTTTGTCCAACCCGATCTTAGACATAATTGACTTCAGTTTTCACATATTTGAATAGCGAGATAGGATAATGTTTATCCCACCTGATAAATAACAGAAAACCCGAGAAGCCATTCACTTTGAAAATATAACTTTCTCAAAGTTGGGAGTTTCTCGTGTTGATCCTCAATAATTGCTCCAAACCAAAATTAACTTTATCCAACCAACCCAGAACGCAAGGCGCGGACTGCTGCTTGAGTACGGTCATCGGCACATAGCTTATTCAAAATATTACGAACGTGAGTTTTAACAGTCCCAACAGTGATGTAAAGTCTTTCGGCAATTAGTGCATTACTACAACCTTCGACAATCAACTGTAACACTTCTAATTCCCTTTCTGTCAGGGTGTAAGGTTGAATTCCTTCCTGATTCTCAACAGAATTAGGGTTAGGGGCAATAGTCTTGGCATCGACAAAAGCCGATTCCAACTTTTGGGGATTTTGTTGCGCTTGTTGTAATACAATCCGAGCGATCACCGGATCGATCCAGGCGTTGCCATTGTAAGTGACTCGCACTGCTTCCAGCAAATTACCGAATTTGATATCTTTCATACAGTAAGAGTCTGCACCAGCAGCAAAAGCTGCCAACACCGCTTCTTTATTATCCCGCAGCGTCAAAATTAACACCTTTGTCACTAGCTGCTGCCCATTAATAGTAGATTTTACCTCCCGTGTCAACTCAATGCCATCCTTATCTGGTAAACCAATATCGACAATGGCAATATCTGGTTGTACTATTTTTAACATTTTTAGCCCGTCAGTAGCATTAGCAGCTTCACCTACAACTTCAATGTCATTCTTTTGCAGTAGTGCTGTCCGAATACCCACACGAGTTAGGTCATGATCTTCAATCACAGCAATCCGAATTTTACTCATAGCCAACTTCAGCCCGTTACACTACCTTAACCGTAAAGTCGAGTTTGCTGACATACTCCCACACTAACTGCAAGTA
Organism: Nostoc sp.; assembly: GCF_054880495.1. Taxonomy (NCBI): domain Bacteria; kingdom Bacillati; phylum Cyanobacteriota; class Cyanophyceae; order Nostocales; family Nostocaceae; genus Nostoc; species Nostoc sp. Next base: position 24,536 of record NZ_JBTYKD010000413.1, on the reverse strand, counting down.
GTATAGTGGGGGCTTGTGTTACCGGAACCAGAGTTGAGTGTTTTATACTGACAGGACTTACGCAAACAATAGCTGAAAAGAATGATTTTTAGGTAGGGGCAATACCCTGCGGTCAGCTAAAGCTACATAAATTCCCCCTATCGTGTGTAGTTTTGCGTAAGTCTTAAGTGAGTGAATATTACACTTTAACAATCATAAAATTTGCACTGCTTCAGTCCAAGTACAAGCGCCCAAGACTAATTAGTTAAATATGCTTTCTATTGTTGCAGGGCAATGGGGAATCTTTCCTGCCTAAGTTCTAATCTAAAAAAATTTGATAAACTTAACAATCAAGGAAATCTGGTGTGATGGTTAATCAACAATAGGTTATGTCTAACGGCAATCAAGCATTTTCAGTATTGGGAATACCAGTTCATGTGATGGCTAACTATCCAGGCTGGTTGTTAGAATGCCTGCACACAGGCAAAGGAACTCATGTAGTAACGCTGAATGCAGAAATGATTATGCAGGCAGAGCGAAATCATTTCTTAGCTGAGGTGATTAAAAATGCTGAACTTGTGATTCCAGATGGAGCCGGGGTTGTTCTGTATTTGCGGTGGCTATTATGGCAAAATGTACAGCGTTTTCCGGGGATTGAATTAGCAGAAAAACTTTTGCAAGAACTTGGGCAACACCAGACAGGGGCAAAGATATTTTTCTATGGAGCAGCGCCTGGAGTGGCCTCAATTGCGGCAGATTTTTGGCAGCAGCAAATTCCAGATTTAAGTATAGTAGGTACTCACTCAGGCTACCATTCCCCAGAAGAAGAAGCACAATTGCAACAAACTCTGGCTCAATTGCAGCCACAAGTGATTTTTGTCGGTTTGGGAGTGCCACGTCAAGAGTTATGGATTGCCGAAAATCGCCATTTGTGTCCTCAAGCAATTTGGATTGGCATTGGTGGCAGTTTTGATATTTGGTCGGGAACTAAAACTCGCGCTCCCGCCTGGTTAGGAAATAATAATTTGGAATGGTTGTATCGGCTTTATCAAGAACCTTGGCGTTGGCGGCGGATGTTGGCATTACCGGCGTTTGCTGTGAAAGCGTTTGTTTATCGTTTGACAGCAAGGGGTGCAATTAGTTAAGAGACGCGATTAATCTTAAGAGACGCGATTAATCGCGTCTGTACTAGGGAGTGTTAGTATTAAAGCCTTCAAAAAATTTAAAATTTTTTTTGGTAAATTTTAAATTTCCAGGCGAAACCTGGGAATCCTTATTTTTGACAGGAATGTCACATCTAAATCGGCAAACTGTTTGGTTGTGGGTATGAGGAAGATTGAACAATGCCAGTATTAACAACTCAAGTTAAGAAAGACAAATCAGTTCATAGAGAGGACAGTAAAACTAAACAGCACGGTAATACTACTGCAAAGGTGCAATTGCAATCTGTAACTAAGACCTATAATAACGGCTGTCACGCCTTGTTGAATGCGAACCTTGAGGTAAAAAAGGGAGAATTTCTGTTTATCACGGGGCCTTCTGGTTCTGGTAAATCAACGCTCTTGAAACTGCTGTATGGACAGGAGTTAGCCACTCAGGGAGAAGTAATTGTTGATGGATATAATGTAGCGGATTTACGGGGCGATCGCTTGTCATTATTACGGCGACGGATTGGCATTGTGTTTCAAGACTATAAATTGATTACCCAACGAACAGTAGCGGAAAATGTGACTTTTGTGTTGCAAGCTCAAGGGTATACCCGTAAAGAAATTCAACGACGTTTACAACCAACTTTAAAATTGGTGGGTTTGCTGAATAAAGCTGACTGCTTTCCAGATCAACTGTCTGGGGGAGAGCAACAACGGGTGAGTATTGCCCGTGCGATCGTTGGCACACCACCCCTGCTGTTGGCGGATGAGCCGACTGGAAATCTCGATCCAGATAATTCTTGGCAAGTGATCCAGATTCTCCAAAAGTTAAATTCCTTTGGGGCTACAGTAATTGTTACCACCCACGATGAACAATTGGTGCGGCGATGCAATCATCGGGTAGTGCAAGTTCGGAATGGACGGCTGTCTCAAAAATAAGTATTGGGCATTTGTAAATGACAAATGCCCAACGTTAACCTATTTTCTCTTGTTTCCCTGAGTATAAATTATTTCAACAACAACATAGAAAGCAAATTCGAGTGATTCTGACCATATCTGGTTTTGCTAATTATTCCAGAAATGATTTTTTTCTGGAGATAAGTGACTGCGATCGCTCCGAAAGTTACCACTGAAAAGGCAATCATAAAGTGACTGGCAAATTTTGGTAAATATATTACCAGAGTTTGCCAATAATAAACAAAGAATATATGCCACAAATATATCCATAAAGAGGATGAACTGACAAAAATAATTCCCCTGAGCAAGACATGATTATTGTTAGATAAATTATACTTATTACAAATTCTATCTACTGCACAAAAAGCAAACAAAGACATAAAAATGCCATAGGAAACAAAGTACATTCTGGGTGGATATTTAAAATCTGCGGTAGATATAAAATGTCCTTGACTCCGGTAATATAACCCAGCTAATAATAAGAATATAGTCAAAAAAATTCCAGAAATAAATAATACTTTTTTTAATCTAAGTTGGAGTAATACCATGCCCAAGCCATATAAACATCCATACGGAATAAGATAAAATAAGTAATCATCGACAAATTGGGTAATGATTTTACTGTGTAAGTTGAAATGCTTAATTTCAATAAATAATATTTCGTATCCCAGATATATTAAAAATAGCAGAGCTAAAAATTTATTTTCTGACTTACATAATTTATATAACTTCAATAAAGGATTCGCAAAAATAGCAACGAGAATAAATACACGAATAATCCAGACATATCCAATCCCTTTTAATAAGAGAAATGTTTCAATTATTTGTGAAGACGAAAATGGATAAGGTTTCGCCAGCAAAAAAAATATCAGATCAGCCGAAATAAAGAAAAAAGTCAAAAATAACCATACCGGCGCAATCAGACGAGGCAATCTTTTTTGCAAATAATTCCAAAAAGATATTTTTTTATTGTTAGCTGAATAGTAATATAATGTTCCTGATGCAATAACCATCAGAGGCACATCAAAACGTCTGATGTCAAATAAAATATTATTTTCAGGTCCGACATGGGCAAAAATAATACAAAGCAACGCGATGGTTTTTAAGATATCAAATCTAATATCTCGCTGTTTTTCTAGAGTTTTTTCTATTCTATTTATCATTGGCTACACAAAAGTAATTTCATATTTATGGCTTTTCAGTAATTATGCGAAGTTGCTTTGCCAAAAGTAGAGAAATTTTACCAGATTATTATCTAACATGGGAAAATTTCGTAGAAATTGGGGCGTTCTATCCTTGATTTTTAAGTCAAATTTGGATTTTGATGTTTAACTAATATACGAATCCTATTTTATTTTTAACCAAGACTCAGTACAGATTTATCCCTTGTTCCCTGTTGCCTGCCACGCAAGTAAATTCAGAAATCAACTCGGATTGCTATAGTTTGGCATACTATATATTGAATAACCACATTTATACATATCTTGCCTAGTTGACAGACAAAACTCAAGCTGCATAGCAGTATGACTTGACTTGAAACTCTCTTTCATACTGCTTTTAAGCCGTAACTAATAAACGTGGTGCTTGACTTTTGTAGATAGGGGTACGAAAGTTGCTGTTTTGGGTGGTAGCAGTTGTAGGCGATCGCAAGCTTGTAAACTCTTAAAAGCTGCCTCTCGAATCACCACTTCCTCATCTCGACTGAGTAGGAGTTGCAAGCATTCAACAACATCTTGCTGTACTGAAGAATCAACTTGTTTACGGCTGATGAATTTAGTTAGTTGACGTAGGGCAATCAAGCGCTTCAATGGATCTTTTTCTGTTAAATTCACCAACAACTGATCGAGGTGGTCTTCTTCTCGATTTTCATAGAAGTTGACAATTTGCCATACCAATAAAATTAAAGTTAACAGGGTTCCCACACCTTGCACAATAGCACCGGTGGCAATCCAAGGACTGTGAGAGTCAACCCAAATTGCAGCTGCCATGTAAGTGCTGACAGTAGCAAGACCACCACTGACGACTGCTAAGGCTAACCGACGATTTGAACTGTTTAAGAATTTACGTATCTTAGACCAGTGCAATTGCCAGTCCCACTCCTGCATTGAGTAAACTAATACCATTACTCCAACGCCGATTAAGAGAGCCAATAGCAGTTTCCAGTTCCACAACAACATGGCAACGACGATTGTCAGAAACCCAAGAAAGCCCCCAGGTCCAGAGAAGCGCTTAAATGTTTGCTGCTTTGTGGCTCTTTTTGTCTTGAATTTTGTCAGCGGCCAGTTCCATTTGGGGATCTGGTTGATCAATTGCTGCCAAGAAGACGAAGCCTGTGCCACAGTGTTTACCTACTTAATTACGAAATTACCTATTGTATAAGTTTTACTAGGGATGAAGAAAGGGTGAAGCCCAAACCACAAGATGCCCGGTTTTCATGGACGGATAGTAGACTAATACAGTACGGCGAAAATCAAGATACCATTTAAAATCGCTCAGAGCAAGGGCATAAAGGCTTTATTAGCGCTTGATAGTGCAGTTTGAGCGATCGCGATCGTAAGCCCAAAGCACTAGTAGAATTAATAGCTTATTAAAATCAGCGTTTTGACTCTTCTTGACGCTCAAAATTATTTATAGTTTTTTTGATAGACTACCATAAAAACTTATCTTTGATTCACGCTTTAGTGATAGTCCTACCACGAAAAACCCTTATAAAACAGTAATTACAACGTTAAGTTATTTTTTATTATGAAAGAATAATTACCAAATCTTTACAAGTAATCCAGTAATTTTATATCTACTTAATCTGGCGGTAGCGAGAAGTCCTAGAGTGATTGGTTCGCTGATAATAACAATGAGTGAAGAGTTTGAACTAAACACGTAAGCATCCAAGGTGACTAAAAAACGCGGTGACGCGGAGAAATTATCAAATACTTTCTTTGCGTCCCAGGTCTATTCTTTCACTTGTGCCAACTAATCACCACAGTCAACAAAAATACTTATGTTTCAACCACTAGGATTTGAACAACGCTCGATAAATACCTCACTAGGTAGAATGGCATACTATACTGCCGTTGGGACACCTTGGCTAAACAATGTAACTGCCAAAGATGATCGAGAAACTTTGGTGTTCTTGCACGGTTTTGGTGGTGGTTCTTCTGCTTATGAGTGGTCGAAAGTTTATCCGGCTTTTGCCGCCGAATATCGGGTCATTGCGCCAGATTTAATCGGTTGGGGTAGGTCTGAACATCCGGCGCGGAGTTATAATATTGAGGATTATTTGACCACGATTCGGGAGTTTTTCGAGCAGACTTGTACGGAGCCAGTAAGTGCGATCGCTTCTTCTTTGACCGCAGCATTTACAATTCGAGTAGCAGCAACTCATCCTGATTTATTCAAGTCTTTAATTCTCACTACCCCCGCCGGACTTTCGGATTTTGGCGAAGACTATTCCCGTAGTTTTTTTGCCCAGTTAGTCAGCGTTCCCGTTGTTGACCGTTTACTTTACAGCACTGGAATAGCTACGAGTGGGGGTATTCGCAGCTTCTTGGAGCAACGGCAATTTGCTCAGTCTAATCGAGTCTACCAAGAAATTGTCGATGCTTATTTAAAATCCGCCCAACAACCTAATGCTGAGTATGCAGCCCTGTCTTTTGTCCGTGGCGATTTATCCTTTGATTTATCTCTTTATATTCAAGAACTAACAACTCCCACCGCCATAATTTGGGGACAAAGGTCGCAATTTACAGGGCCATCAATTGGTCGCCGCCTTGCCGAAATTAATCCCCAAGCGATCCGATTTTTTCAACAGTTAGAAGATGTGGGGTTAACACCGCAGCTGGAATTACCCGCAGTGACAATTGGGTTAATTCGCAAATTTTTGCCTTTGCTTAATTAGTGGTTTGCTCAATTGTCAAAGCCTCATCTAATTTCAACCATAATTGTGTAGCTAGACTTGGGATTGTCGAGGCTTAATAAATTAAATTAAGGGCGTTACTGAATCATATTTTGATTTTAGAACGCCCTTAATTTCACCTTAAACTTACTTATAGGTTGCTTGTATGTACTGCAAAAGGATCTCGCTGAAAATAAATGTTGCTAAAGTATATCTTAATTAATAAAGCTACATAATCTGCTGTAAATCTAACACAAATCCAGGTAGTACATTTTCTCCTGATAAACTAGCAGGATTCTCTAATATCTCTACATCTTTACCTGGACGATAAATTTCTACTCGCTTGTTTTTCCGATCAATTAACCAGCCTAATTGAGCGCCATTTTCGATATACTCCTGCATTTTCTCCTGCAATTCTTTCAAGGAATCAGAACGAGAACGCAACTCTACTACAAAATCAGGACAAATCGGGGCAAATTTTTCTTGTTGTTCTGGGGTTAAAGCATTCCATCGCTCAATTTTTATCCAAGAAGCATCAGGAGAACGTTCTGCACCATTGGGTAATGTGAAACCAGTTGAAGAGTCAAAAACTTCGCCTAAATTACTCTCAGAGTTCCAAATATCTAATTGAGTACTAATTTTTACATTCCGTCTGCCAGTATCACTACCTGTAGGTGGCATAATTAATAATTCCCCTGATGCTGTACGCTCAAATCGATAATCGCGGTTTTTCTGACACATCTGGAAAAATTGCTCATCAGTCAAGTCAATTTTCAATGTGAGTGTAGAAGGTAAAGTGGTTGTTGTGGCGTCCATAGGTTATCTTGAGCATCTTACTTTCTAGTTTAGTGCTGTGTGGTGTGCGATCGCATGATTCGTGTTTAGGACTTTCCAAACAACCTCTAAACTTTTAAATTCATCAACTCCCATTTCTTGAGGATAGCGTTTGTTATGAGAGTAAATGTAATTTAATATGTATCTAATTCCTGTGTCGATCAGCAAAGCACCGGAATTCTCAGGACGTTCGTGGCAATGCTTATTCACTCCTTAGGCAGATCAAAAAGTTCTTTCACTTTCCACTCCTCGGAATCGTTTTCCTATGCTCCAAAGACTATATATACACAATTTCAGATGCCTAGAAAACTTTGAACTGCCCCTAAAGGGGATGTCATCTGCTCTCTTGATTGGAAAAAATGGTGCAGGTAAATCAACTATTGCCTCTGCATTAGAGGTACTTCAATCCATCGGTCGAGGTATTAATAGAGTTGGCCAACTTGTCCAATCAAAGGATTTTGCTCGTGGAAGGTCTGATGTTCCGATCCGGTTTGAAATAGAAGTATTAATTGAAAATAAATTATACAAATATGCCCTTGCTTTAGAACTGCCAGAAAATTTTAAAGAGCTTCGGGTTTTTGAAGAGCAATTGATAGTTGCAGGAAATATAATGTACTCTCGAAAAGAAGCACAAGTCACTGTTTACAACAACTTACAAAATCGTGAGGCTCAGTTTCTGGTAGATTGGCATCTTATTGCCCTTCCAGTAATTCAGAAACAATCAGAGACTGATCCTCTTCATATTTTCAAGACTTGGCTTGCTCAGATGATCATTTTAGCCACGATCCCAAGCTTGATGACCGGAGACTCTAATGGTGAAACTTTGGAGCCAAAACGAGAGGGTTCAAATATTGGGGAGTGGTTTTCTGGGTTACTCGGTCGCTATCCTGCGGCCTACACACAGGTTGACCAATATCTTCGAGAAGTTATACCTGACATAAAGGATTTTATGAATGAACTTATTGGCAAAGACTTCAAAAGCATGATTGTTCGCTTTGAAGAAAATAATGCAAATCTGAGTGTTAACTTTAAAGACTTATCTGACGGTGAAAAATGCTTTTTTCTTTGTGCTGTTGTCTTGGCTGCTAACAAATCATACGGTCAACTTTTTTGCTTCTGGGATGAGCCTGACAACTATCTCTCTTTGTCAGAGGTTGGACATTTTATAACATCACTGCGACGCTCATTTAAGAATAGTGGACAAATTTTGGTGACTTCGCATCATGAGGAAGGAATCCGAAAGTTTTCAAATGAAAATACCTTTGTACTTGATCGAAAAAGCCACTTGGAGCCAAGTTTGATCAGATTGCTCAATGAGATGTCTGTTCAAGGTGATCTTGTAGATGCTTTGATTCGTGGCGATATATCACTATGAGCGTGAATAAGTATAAACCGCACATTCTTGTGTTGCCCGAAGACGATGCTAATCGTCAGATTGCAAACGGATTTATTCTTGATCTAAACCTCAATAGCCGCGCTATTCAAGTCCTACCAGAAGCTCATGGTTGGGAAGACGTTGTGGATAAATTTACGAATGATTATGCCTCTACAATGCGACAATATCCACACAGAATGATTGCCTTGGTGATTGATTTTGATGAGCATAAAGATAGATTAATTTATATAAAGGATCAGATTCCCGATGATTTAAAAAATAGAGTATTTGTTCTTGGAGTGTTATCTGAACCAGAGAGATTAAGGAGAGATATTAATAAGGATTTTGAAAAGATCGGAGAAGCTCTTGCAAAAGATTGCTCCGATAATACGAATGAATTCTGGGGACAGCATCTTCTCAAACACAATATAACTGAGTTAGATCGGATGATTTCATCTGTCAAACCATTTCTATTTAATTAAAGTAGATATCAAGCACTTTATAAGTTGCCAGATTATTATAGCAATCAGAATCGAATCGTGAGAAAATACGGAGATTAAAAGTACGTATTTATAAGCTTTTCAGCCTTTTACTGTCTCACGAATGATTTAGGATTGGTATATATAATTTATCCAAGGAGTAGGTTAAAGAGCGATCGCCAGTTTTGGCTGTAGAATTAACATCAACGCTACAGACCTTCTGCATCCAATCAAAACTTGATTTTTCGCAGGTACGAGATTAAATGTTACAAATACTCTAAGGCTTGATACTTTAGAGGGTAGAAAAATCTAGATGGTTTGGTTGTCTCAATGGCTAGTTTTAGGAACTATATTTGTTAACTTAACTTTTAGCACACCTTTATTTGCCAGTCAGTCTATGAACCAAGAAGATATTCAGATATTAATAGAAAAAGCTAAAGATGCATGGGTTGCTCAAGATGTCGATGCTCTTGTACAGTTATTTACAGTTGATGGGGAACTAATCGTACCTGGTCAATCCTGGCGGGGGCAAGAAAGAATTCGAGAAGAAGTTACCCATTTTAAACAACAGTATTCAGATGTCAAAATAGACATCCACCGGATTATCGTTGGAACAAATCAAGCAGCAGTAGAATGGCACTACGAAGATACGGAAAAGGCGACAGGTCGTCGTAATAAAGCTGATGATGTAATTGTCGTAGATTTCAGGGATGGTCAAATTAGTCGTTGGCGTGAATATTTTGACACACAAACGCCAGCTAACAGATAGTTGCACTAACCTTTATAGTTCCAAATCTCCTTAGTTCAAAATCAATTAAGGAGATTGGAGCGTCATAATTAAGTTCTAATCTAAAAGACACAAGACGTTTACCACCTTAGACCGCTCTGATGAAGGGTTTAACCTTCCCTTGGTGATAATAAAGTGGAGGAAGCGACAAAAACTCCAGACCGTCAATGCCTTTAATTGATTTACACTGTTCAAACATCTGCGATCGCTCTCCTTCGATGTCTGATAATGGGTCACAGCGGCATAACACCCATACAGTGTTGTTTGTTTTCACTCACTAGAATAGCTAACAGTTGAATGAAAAACCTTCGCTCTCAGGTAGGAATACTAGCTAGCCAACAGAGAGAGCTATATTGGTTATCCAAGCCTATCTCAAGTAAGATTTTAATTCTTTATCGTAAATAAAAGGGTTTAAGACCCCAACCATTACACGTAGTGCGGAGTCGGAGCCACTCCGCCTCCGATCAGTTTCAGTCCTTAAAAAGCGGGACGCTACGCGTAGCTTGCTTCCACGAAGTGGTACGACAGGCTCAGGAACCATCGGGGTTTAAATCCCCCGAAGTTGCCACAAACTCCTCCACCCCCGCAAGGCACTTCTCTTCTCTGCCAGACGCTACGCGAACGTCTGAAAATGTCTTTAATTACGAATTACGTTAGCGTAGCGTTAGCGAGTCATCGAGCGTCATTACGAATTACGAATTATTTAAAACTTGACCACAAAATCCCTTGGCTACTCTAGCTAATGGGTAGAAACTGGGCGGTTAGGAAAATCTCAGATGAAATTAGTCCCCAGATAATATATGCTTGATTGACCTTTAGCTAGATTTTTCAACTACCTTTTTGCGATCGCAGGACGAAGATACCAAAGAAGGCGTTATCCTGAGAAGTTTCTTTTGTTTAAGCGTGGAAGAGTGGTGATGTCTACGACGGGCTGTTCGGTGACGCTCCTTGACTCATCCACGCTTAAGCAGTGACTAATCTAGCGCTCTATTTACGTACTAGGTTGAGCAGTTCTTTAGGAGAAGCGAGCAAGTCAATCCCTACAAAGAAGATTTTGCCTTCGGGATTTAGCAAAAACCGCCATGCAATATTCATCCCCACACTGGCACCGAACCAAGGGCTTTGAACTTTGCCTGTGACTTTAACTTGTGTATAGCCATCTTCCACTGGCTCAGAGACACCGCGCTCTGGGATCATCTTCAAGCCCTGGCATTCTTCACGCATATAAACGCGGATTCCCTCCTGACCAACAATCGGTCTTTCAAAGGGAGGTTGCAAGGCACCTTCAGAGGTAAACAAAGCAACCGCAGCATCAAAGTCATTGGCATTCATGTTGTTGATATAGCCCAGCACCGTAGGGTTGTTGATGCCCTCAATCATGACTTTAGTCCGAAATGCTAGTGCAGTGGGAGGAGCCACAGGCTCTGAGATTTTTTTGTAACTGCCGGGAGCGTTCGGGTCAAATCCCATGCTAACTACGGTATTGCGTAGGATTGTGATTTGTTGACCTGAATCAGCATTGCGGATGGCTTCCAACACCTCGGCAGCCTTAGGAGAAAGCTTGTAGCCTTCTGGGATTGGAGCAACGATTCCTTGGGCCATCCATTCTCCTAACTGATACCAGAAGCCCAACTTAATGTTCACGGTGAAGGAAGCATAGGAACGGCAGAAGGGAGTGTCAGCAGAGTTAGCCAAATCGTACATGACTTGCGTTTGAGCCTCAAAAGACATCTGCTTAATTTGTTCGAGTAAGCCTTGCGCGAGGATCATGTTGGCTGCCCCAGGAGCAGCAACCGTAATACTTTTACCCATCTCGGTATAGGCAAACCAGAGTAATGCTAGTTGATCTTCAGCATTGAGCTGAGAGAATGATTCGACAACAGTTGGAACAACATCAGCAACTAGGGTGCCGGGAAAAATTCTTTGAGCCGACTGGATGGTAAAAGACATAGCAAAAATTCCCAAAAGAAAATTACAGTTCTATCGAATCTGAAAATCAAGTGTGCAAAGACGGAAGGCAAATGCATTTAGCTGTTAACAAAGGCACTTAGTAGCTGTTGCGTATGCGTAGCCCGTACTTCTCTACGAGACCCTTCTCTACCAGACGCTGCGCGTAGCTTGCTTCCACGAAGTGGTACGGCAAGCTACCTCGGCTGCGCTCGGCACAAGTCAGTAACCATCGTAGACATCGCTTTACCAAAAGCATAGTGATTCCTCTTGACGTTGAGTTTGGATACTCGGCAAAGCACATTGCATACTCAACTGCATAGTTATTTAGAAAGCCTTAATCAACAGTACTTTAACGCATTTATGTTGCTTTTGTATCTTTATGTAAAGAAACATAGCAACTTAGTTACAAATAAGCAATACTTCTTCAGTTATAAATTGATAATTTATATTTATATAATTAATAAGTTTTACTAAAGTAAGATTAAACGCAATTGGTGTGTTTGTACGTATTCACTTCTAGGAACTCCGGCGTAGCGCGCACTTCTCTACGAGAGGCTACGTCAACGACAAAGTGACACAGTGAGCCCTTCGACAGGCTCAGGGTAACACCTGTCGAACTGCTCAGTGACCGTCGTAGACATTGCACGTCTCTACACCATGAAATTTCCGTAAAAAATCCTTAATTGAACCTATACCGGTTCTCAGTTGGGTGTAATACGCCTGCTTATTGGGGAGTCCGAAGCCAGAATTCAGGTAACAATCGCAAAGTTAGGTAAGCAAGTTCAACGCAAACAACGAATCGCCTCTAATAGACCTCTAGCTTTATTCAGCGTCTCTTCGTATTCTTTCTCTGGCTCAGAATCAGCCACCAAACCTGCGCCGGCTTGGACGCTGACTGTATTATCATGCACTACCATTGTGCGAATTGCGATCGCAGTATTTAATTGTCCTTCAAAATCGTAATATCCATACACACCGGAGTAAACTCCCCGACGACTAGATTCTAACTCGTGGATAATTTCCATTGCCCTAATCTTAGGTGCGCCGCTTACCGTACCTGCTGGGAAACAAGCTTTCAATAAATCCCATGCTGTTTTAGCAAGTGCTAATTTACCCACAACATTGCTGACAATGTGCATCACATGGGAGTAGCGCTCAACTACCATTAATTCATCAACTTTGACGCTACCACTTTGGCAAACACGCCCCAAATCATTCCGTCCTAAATCCACAAGCATGACGTGTTCGGCAATTTCCTTGGGGTCTTGGAGTAAATCTTGAGCGAAGGCTGCATCTTCCTGGGTGGTTTTGCCCCGTGGACGTGTCCCGGCAATTGGGCGTACTGTTGCTATCACTCCACCATCTCGATCTATTTCGGCTTTCACCATCACTTCAGGACTGGAACCGATGATTTGCCAATCTTGGAAGTTAAAGTAAGCCATGTAAGGCGAAGGATTTATCTGACGTAGGGAGCGGTAAAGTGCAAAGGGGTCGCCTGTGTATGTTGTTGATAGTCGCTGGGAAATTACTACTTGAAAAATATCGCCTGCTTTAATGTAGTCTTTGGCCTTTTGGACATTGGCACAAAAATCAGGGCGGGTAAAGTTGCTGGTGTATTCCTCTGCTCCTCCAGATACCCTGCTTCCAGGCGGTTTCCATTCCAATCTGGTTTTTTGTGGCGATAGGGGTAGAGATAGCTTTTCGAGCATTTGGGTGACGCGATCGCCCGCTTGTTGATAGGCTGCTTTTAAATCTACTTTCTCTTCACGTAAATCAGCATAAGCGATCGCCCAAATTTTCCGCTTCACCTGGTCAAAAATCAATAGGTGGTCTACCTGCATCCACAATCCATCAGGGATATTTCGCTCATCTTGGGGATTAATTGGCACACGCGGCTCAATCCAGCGAATCAATTCATAGCCCCAAAACCCAAACAAACCGCCAATTCCTGGCGGTAGCTCTGGTAATTTCACTGGGTGATAAGGTGCTAAACATTCGGCTAAAGCTGTAAAAGGGTCGCCTGCAAAAACGACCTGTGATCCATCGCGGTTTTTCTGGGTTGTGCGATCACCCCTTGCTTCCAAAACCCACACTGGATCGCAGCCTACTAAACTATAGCGTCCCAGCTTTTCCCCGCCTTCTATCGATTCCAACAAAAAGCTATAGGGCTGACCTGCACATACTTTATACCAAGCAGATACGGGCGTATCTAAGTCCGCGACCCATTCTTGATATACCGGGACGAAGTTACCTTCTAGAGCTAGCTGAGAAAATTCGGAGAAATCGGGGAATACCATAAATTGCTTAGGGATTGGGTATGGGGCATGGGGCACTTGTACTGAGCGTTGCCGTTGGCGCAGCCTCTCGTAGAGAAGTATGGGGCATGGGGCATGGGGCAATTGAATTTGGGATTTTTGATTGACGATAGCGCAGCATTAGCGAGTCCGCGATAGCGTAGCGGTAGCGAGTATTCGATCGTCGCGTCTTTTGGATTAAACTTCAATTGTTTAATCCAAAAGCGTTCGACTGAGCGCTCACGCCGAAGTCTAAAATCTAAAATTCTTACTCCCCAGTCCCCAGTCCCCAGTCCCTAGTCCCTATGCTTCGTGGGTAGCTTTACCACTGAACTTGAGTTGTGCTGGGCTGGGGTTTTGCCCAATGCTGCGTGGGACATAAGCCACTTTTGGACGACCTTCTTTGACTTTTTCGGGGAATTCACCATCAGCTGGGTGAATTAAAGTCGTTTCTCCGTTGGGTAAAATCCGATAAATTTTGTAGTCTGTGATTTTGAATTTCCGACGGAGTTGCTGACCGCCCAAAGCGATGCCATATTCTTTACGAGCTATATACAGCAGGTTTTCACCTTTCCGCATAATAGCAGCACCACTTGTAGGCAATTCAAATACTTGCTCTTTCGGGCTAGTCCAAGTGATCGCGTACTTTTCTTCAACTTCTGCTTTTCTGAGCAAGCCACCGGTGCTGCCACCGTATAGCGGGGTTTGTCCAGAGAGTGTTTCTGCCATAAAGTGATTCTCTCAACGTTTTTAGGGAATCCTAACATCGCAAGCAGGATTATATTGCGATCGCGTCATAGACTGTAACAGTTTTTAGTCATTTGTCATTGGTCATTAGTCATTTGTCATTTGTCAAAAACCAATGCCCCATACTTCTCTACGAGAGTCTGCGCCAACGGCAACGCTCAGTACAAGTGCCCAATGCCCAATACCTATTTACTCTTGACTTTTGTCCGCTTTTCCTCTTGGCTACTGTGAACAATCGGGATAGTGAAGTGAAACTGACTACCCTGGTCTTTGCCAGTTGACTCTGCCCAAATTTCCCCACCCCAGCCATTAACAATTTGACGGCAAATTGCTAAACCAAGTCCAGTCCCGCCAGTGGTGCGGCGCAGCGCTCCTTCTTCTTGATAAAAGCGGTCAAAAACTACTTCTAAACGATTCGGTTCAATGCCCCGTCCAGTGTCAGCTACAGTCACTTCAACCATTTGACGGCTGTTGTGAATCGCTTTAATGGTGATTTCTCCTTGGGGTGGCGTAAATTTATAAGCATTGTCCATGAGTTTTGCCAGTACCTCAACTAGCCAATCACCATCAGCTCTAACCAAAGGGAGGTTTTGGGCAATTTGAGTCTTGATTTGGAGCGGCTTTTCCGTTGAGGAACGCGTGCGATTTCGGCTGAGTGCTAAATCCACACATTCTTGGAAGGTGAGGGATTCTGGGTGCCACTCCACCCGACCGCTTTCCAAGTTGGAAAGTGTGAGGAAATCTTGTACTAGTTTTCGCATCCGCTCTGAGTCGGAAAGAGCAGTATTCAGCATGATCTGCTGCAACTCCAAGGGCATATCCGGCTCACTAGCGAGACTTTCCAGGCAGACTTGAATTGTAGATAGGGGGGTACGCAGTTCGTGTCCGGTGATGGCTATCAGGTTGCTGCGGGTACGGTCTAGGGCTTCTAACTGCTGGTTAAGTTCTTCTAGGTTGGCGTAAGCTTCCGCTTGGATGAGAGCTGCTCCCACTTGGGTAGCGATCGCTTTTACCAGATCCAACTCCCCAGGTTGGCACTCATGGGGTGGCATCCGGCAATAGTGCAACTCCACAATGCCCAATAATCGCCCCTGATAAAACACTGGTTCCATGAGCCAAGAACGAATGGCAAACTTTTTGGCGATCGTGGAGAGTCCTGGCGAATTGGTAACGCGAGGGTCAGTCAGCGTATCGCTCACACAAACACCTTCGCCTTGTTCCACTATGTCCCGAAATAGGGAATTTTTCTCTAACTCCCAAGTTTGCCCACGAACCGATAAAACACCGGGATTCAAAAACTCGTGTTCAATCATGGCTTGGCTATCTGAGGCTTGAGCGCGGTAAATTAAACAGCGACACGCTTCTAAGTGTTGTCCTAATTCTTGTGCCGCCACCTGGAGAACTTCGTGAGGATCGAGCGATCGCCGAATCGCAGTGCTAATTGAGTTGACTAATCGTTCTTTTCGTGCTTGGGCAGCAATTGAACGGTAAGCTTTATGCAATTTGTACTGGCTAGCTTGCAAATAAGTTACTAAGCGCTGCACAAAGGGATCTGTATCAATGTCACAAGCATATTCGTTTACCGGCTCTGCTCCAGAGTCGTTTCGCGGCTCCCCGATGCCAAACCTCTGACGTGCCTCCTGAATTTTACTTGCTAGTTCTGGTCTATAAACCAAAATCCTGTCTAACAGCAATTCGGCGGCTTTCAGGCTAACTCCCCTTTCCGATGTCCAAATTCCCTCAAATCTTCGCGCTGTGTCGATATCCAGATTCGGGCTTAGTTCCGGTAATTGCCTGTTTTTGGCAATAGAACCAAGGCTTTCCCGGCAAACCAGACAAGTCGCATAATTATCAGCAATCACTACTAAATGCCACTCTTGACTTAAGCCATCCTTAGGTTCAAAAGCGATCTTTTCGTAGTGTTTGGAACTGTTGGTGAAATCCGTTTCTGGAGCAGATAATACATATACTTGATTACTTCGCAAGGCAAGTCGCTGGTAGCGATGAGCTTCTTGGCGGTAGAATCGCTCTCGCTGAAAACTAGCAATTACAAGGGGTTCAGCTAAAGTCCCAGCCAAAACTTGATCTTCCATCGCGTGCGAGAGCGCCGTTAATGAAGCCTTAAAATATAGCTGGGGTCGCAAGTAGGGTAGGGACTTTAGCAGATCACTCAGCACAGAAGTCGAAATGCTCATGAATTATTGTTAAACGCTCAACCTCGATAAGATCCACGTCACAGCTGCATTGTACAAATTCCAAGGGACTCTCAAGTAAAATAGACAGTTCCAATATGTAAAGAACGCTAAAAAGCGCTTTTCGCCAAAGCAGGCGCAACACTTTGTTACCAATTAGCAGGAGTGCGTACAACTTGATTTGTTAATTGACAACCTACTACGCCCAATATACATTCTCGACCAACTTATGCTTTTGCTTGTACAGGTAAAATCGTTCCTGACTAAGTACTAAAATACTAATTATTGTATGGTTTAAACTGTTGTCTTGCCGAATAAGCACTGATAATTGATTGATAATTCACACGTTGCTGTAGCAGGTTGTAGACATCGCCTACTTTGATTTATGCTCACTAAAGAAATTTTCTTACCCAGAAATTATTATTGCTACATTCAGATAATTTAGTCCATAATTAGTGATGAAATTTAATCAATTAAACCTCATCTAAGCCGAGAACCGTAGTTTTTGCCCTCACCCTAAATCCGTCTCCCAGATATGGGAGACGGACTTTGAAATTCTGGCTCCCCTTCTCCCAAATCTGGGAGAAGGGGTTGGGGGATGAGGGCAAATCCTTTTGATCACCGAACAACTACAGGTTTCAAGATAGACGCGGTTTAATTAATTCTCATAAATCTGTCTAATGAAATACCAAAGATATTTAAGACAAAATCGTATAATAGTAGGGAACAAATGCTCTCTATACCCAAGAAAAACTGTAAATTTCGCATTTTTGCTGAGTATACTATATATCTTGTGTTTCTGAAAGTTTAATGAGTAATGAATTCTCTCAAAATCCGCGGTTTTCAGTCTTGACTTGAAACTTATAAAATATAAAATTATCAAAATTTGGTTATATGGATTTGAGCAGTGCTATTTTGTCAGCAGTATGTAAGGATTACTTTGGCTCGAATGGCTCAAACTAATTTTAGAGAGCGTCTTTTTTTCGGAAGTTGTGAGGGTCAGTGACCTCTACTCGGAAGACCACAAAAAATATAGACCTGTACACGGAACTTTGACTAATGACACCGGATACGCTAATGACCCCGGAAAAAATTTTTCTGGATGGAAAAACTTTTATTCCTGCTGAACAATTACCGATCCCGGAGTGGCCTTGTGTTGTGAGTGAAAGACCACAACCAACACTGACGGTTAAAGATGATGATTTATTTTTTGTGACAGATAGTATCGGGAATATTTCTGGCTGTTCTCTTAACGATGGCAATCCCAGCATGGGCTTGTTTTGTTGTGATACAAGATTTCTCAATCGTTTGGAGTTGCAAATTGAAGGGCGATCGCCTGTACTCCTCAGTAGTACTGCCCAAAAAGGGTTTTCACTCTCAGTTTTGTGTACCAACCCCAAAATTGACGAACGCCTGAAACCTGACACTGTAGGAATTCGCCGAGAAATCGTGCTGAATGGGGCACTATTTGAAGAAATAGAAATATCTAACTACAGCACAACTACCGTCAGCTTTGAACTAAGCATCAGCTTTAATGCGGATTTTGTTGATTTATTTGAAGTCCGGGGCTATGACAGAGAAAAACGAGGTCGGCTTTTACGCCTAGCGGAACTGACGGCTGAGGAAGAAACATTTTCTCTGATTGATGGCGTTGCGTCTGTACCCAAAGAGCCATCGGCCTCTAGGGAACAATCTTTGACACTCGCCTATCAAGGTCTGGATGGCTCCGTGATGGAATCCCGGATTCTATTCCAGCATCGGCAACCAGACTCTTTCAAGGGTTACACTGCGGTTTGGCAGCTAGAGTTAGCTTCTCACGAAACTCAAAAGCTGGGCTACCGAGTGAATATGTTGAGAAACAACCAGTCCAGTTCAACCGTGAGCGCCGCCTTCACATTAGGACAGGCGAAAGCGGCGGAGTTGATGGAGGAGCAAAACTGGGTACAACAAATTACACGCATTAGCTCAGATAAGAATACCTTCAATCGAGTGATTGAGCGGGCTGAACAAGATATGTATTTGTTGCGCCAATCTTTTGGGAAGCATAAGACTGTTTCTGCGGGAGTGCCGTGGTTTTCGACACTATTTGGGCGAGATTCGCTGGTTACAGCTTCTCAAACTCTGATGTTAAATTCGCAAATCGCCAAAGAAACCCTGATATTACTTGCGACGTACCAAGGTAAATTTGAGGACGAATGGCGCGAAGAAGAACCGGGTAAGATTTTGCACGAGTTACGTTTAGGAGAAATGGCTCGTTGTCAAGAAATTCCCCATACACCTTACTACGGTACAGTTGATGCGACTCCCCTGTGGCTGATGCTTTATGCCGAACATTATGCTTGGACTCACGATCAAGAACTCCTAGAGCAACTTTGGCCGAATGCTCTAGCAGCAATGGAGTGGATTGATCGCAATAGCAAACAAACCAGCTACCTCAGTTACTTCCGTAAATCCAAACGCGGTCTGGTTAACCAAGGTTGGAAAGATTCTGGGGACTGTATTGTAGACCACAAGGGAGAATTAGCTAACGGCCCAATTGCCCTCTGTGAGGTACAAGCTTACGTCTATGCTGCAAAAATGCGCCTAGCAGAAATAGCTAGGATGAAGAAGCGGCTTGATTTGGCAGATCGTTGGCAAGAAGAGGCCAAAAATCTTAAGATTCGTTTTAATCGAGATTTTTGGGTAGAAGACCAGGATTTCTGCGCTTTAGCTTTGGATGGAGATGGCAAGCCAGTAGACAGTATTACCTCAAATCCCGGTCATTGTCTGAATTTGGGACTCTTCACACCCGAAAAAGCCTATAGTGTAGCAGAACGGTTGCGGGCACCAGATATGTTTAATGGTTGGGGCATTCGGACTCTGAGTAGTTTGTCACCCGCTTACAATCCAATGGGCTATCACACTGGTTCGGTTTGGCCTCATGATAACGCTCTGATTGCAATGGGATTGCGATCGCTCGGTCTGATCGATCAAGCCCTGGAAATATTCCAAGGTTTATTCGACATGACTGACCAGCAACCCTATCAACGTCCTCCAGAACTTTTCTGCGGCTACGAACGGAACGGTGATAATAGCCCTGTGCAGTATCCAGTTGCTTGCACTCCCCAAGCTTGGGCTACTGGTAGTATTTTCCAACTACTGCAAATGATAGTCAATTTGGTGCCTGACGCTCAAAATAACTGCTTGCGAATAATTGACCCCGCTTTGCCAGAATCGATTAATCGGTTGTCATTTCATAATTTGCGAGTCGGTCCCACCATCCTCGATTTGGAATTCGAGCGTTCTGGTAGTACGACTGCTTGTCGCGTTGCAAAAAAACGGGGTAATTTGCGAGTAGTTATCGAAGCTTAGGAAGGGAGTAGGGAGTTTAGCACTCCCTATTTTATGCTTAGTGCGTAGGCGTAGCCCGTCGTAGACATCGGCATGACTTGAAATTCGGCACCAGGGCTGTCCAACCAACGCAATGTTAGCTTGCTTCATCGCCAGTGCGTAGAGTTCTCAAAAGCTGCTCTGTAAGCTCGATCAATTCATATACAGAATTTTGCGTAATTTGTGTAGTTTTGAAGCCATGAGCAATAGAATTACGTAATGGGAGTGAATTCATTAATAACTGATACTCAGATTTTGAAATTACACCTTCAGTTGCTAATTGCTTCACTAAGTACAGTGGATCAAATCTTTCTAAACTTAGCTTTTCCTTTTGGGCAATAAGTCTCAAAGTTGCTTCTACTAAAGGCCAGGAACATAGGAGAGCTAATTCTGGATGTTGCGTTGTAAGTTGCCTTGCTGGTTGCAACTGTGATTCTATTTCATGTTCTTGAAGAGAAGCCTCTGCTTTCAGAGAATATGTTGTATCTTCCGGGTTGGTCATTACTAATTCAAATCTCCAACCAGGATGTTTTTCTACCGCTTGAGCTAAATTACCTAAATATTGATTAGAAGAAGAGGTAAGTGAGGAGCGTGATTTGACTTCAATAACTACATTTTCTTCTCCCCGACGTACTATCATGTCGGGGCGATAGTGATTAAGGAAGTCAGGCAAGTCTTCTGGATTTGGATGAAAAAAAACTTCATAACCCTTTTCACGATACTCCTCTGCTAGTTTCAGCAATCGCTCTCTTTCTAAGTTTGCGGTTAAAGTTTCCATCAAATAATTACCTCCTGGTTAGGAGCATCAATTACGACAATATGTAAGAACTCATTGCCACGAGCAAAGCCTTCCGCCAATGTCAAGGTCATATTTTCTATTCTAAAGTTATTTGACAAATTCCTCTTTCTAACTAGGAGATCGCTTACTTGATTATCATCGACGTAGGCTAATCCTTTAATTGCATCTTGAATAGGCTTCACTATATTATCTATATCTATTTCAACAGAATCATAGAAATAAGTTATCTGGAGCATAACCAACCCAGTAGCTGTTTTTTGTTCCAAAGACCAGTATTTTTCAGCTTCTTGTCGCACTGTCTTTTTCCAATCTTGAAGCCGATTGCCCTTACCGCGCTTACGAGCCTGTTGTGATACTGGTCGCCCATTTACTATGAACTCAAATCTGGTCAATGCACTTCTAAATAATAGATCACAGGTTATTCTATGCTAGTAACCTCGAACACAATCAGATAACTCCCGTTACTCAGCTGGATTTAGCTTTTCTCTTACTGCCGTTACTAACTGTTGCTGTCTCGCCCAGTAGCTTCGCTGAGTGCTTCACGAATTATCTCATCACTCACACCATGCCGTTTCAGACTCGCAATAAATGTCGAAACAGTATCACCATCAAGTCGCTCAAGATCAGATCGGAGTCCTTGGCTGATGTAAGCACGAACTAATGGTTGATAACCAGAAAACCCTAACAATGGTGCTACTCGCTTCAAATCCTCAATCACATCTTCAGGAATGCGAATTGTGATTGTTATCATTGGACGATTTTTATCGAGTCGCTTTTTTAAGAATTCAGCTTTCATAGTATTCACGTTCCTTGGGCGTCGCTTTCCGAGCCGAAATGATCCTAATCATGTCGTTTTCACGGTCTATGTAGACGACGTAAAGAAGATTCCATCGTCTGTCCAAGCCAATTACAGCATCCCGCTCCTCATCATTGCGGCTTGCATCAACCACCACTAGAAACGGATCGAAGAAAGCTTCTACGGCTTGCTAAAATGTTATGCCGTTATGATTGCTAGGATTAATCCGAGCTTTCTCCTCATTCCAAAGGAAGGTGACACCATTAAGCACGAAAAAAACATCCATACCTCATAGTCTAGGCAAGATGTATTTACGTTGTCAATACGCTTTTTTGTAAATTTCTAAATGCTTTTGGTGAGAGAATTACTTGCTAGTCCAGGCATCGATTATCTGCTCAACTGGAATTCCCTGCCCCTGATCAATCTGGTTAAACCCTTCCCGTATAGCTGCAATAAACTCAATTTTCTGAATAATTTCTCATAGGGTTACATCCTGGGGTAAATGTTTCACCAATTCAATAACGGCTTCTTTGTCACTCATAACAACTTAAACTTGTGTCAAGTGGACAACACAATATTAACTTTTCAGCCTAGCGATGCGATCGCCTCAAATTCAAAGGATGGTAATAGAATTCTGGTAGGGGAAAAGTTAAGGATGCAAAAACAACAATAATTTACACCCAAACTCCTAACTCCTGTACAGACTCGATTAATCGCGTCTCTGCTCTTAACTCCTAACTTTTTTAAGCTTCCTCGGAATTTTCACTTTTATGTCCTGGAGATGCTTCATAAAGTGCATCGAGATGTTGACGCGCATCTTCAACGTTAATCGAACGCATTACCAAAAGTGGCTCTTTAATTAAGTTGCCCGCGCTATCTAATAACTCTGGATGGGGTACAAACTGTTTTTTTGATGAATAATAACCATAGTTGCCTTGATTATTCATTGACAAAGTATTCGTCGGGTAAGTTCGCTCTCGATCAAAACTGAACATGATCAGGTTACGAATTAAGTTGCCAACAGCTATAAATGCAAGAATTGTAAAAGCAAGAATGTAAAGCAGGTGTAACATGGGATTTTCCTCCAGGGCAGCAATTTATAAAACTTTATTTTGTAACGCTTTGCTTCGCTGATACTGTGACTCACAGTTAAGACGAGTATTTGATGCACCCTTTGGGCGCTTACATCTATATGAAACTATTTGTCAACCGTTATTCCACTTACGGTAACATAGGATACATTTTTTTGTTAGTCCCAATAATGTTAAGAAATTGTTAAGAATTTTCTACTATCTCTTTAAGGGCTGTTCTACCATCTTGCGTTTACGCAAAGCTGTGAGGCTGTAGCAGTCTTCTCTCATGCGCTAAAGCATTTGGTAAAAGAAGGGAAGATGCTAACTAAGAGCGATCGCGCATCTGGCAGAGAAGCAGCGTCACCCGCAGGGCTTGTAGTAGTCTGCCAAAATTTACCGAGAGCATCTGCTGCTTAGACTTCACGCCCTTGACGAAAGCGCATTGCGACATTCCAACATTCTGTTACTAAGTCATGCCAAGGCATTAACGTTGCCATCTCAATCCCGACTTGTTTATTAGTAGCAGCAAACAGCATCCTCACCGTGTTTAGTTCATCCTGCGCTTGCTTAACCCGCCAGAGCAAGTCAGATTGCTCTTGCTCACTCATAAATGATATTTGCTCAGTTTCGAGTAAATGGCGCGATCGCCTGAACCAATGCTGAAAATCTTCCAGCAGGGGTTCTAAAACCGTTTTCAGTAACTCAGTCCCTGGTACATTTGAGTCTGACATAAATGATAAGCATATTTTAAACTTGCTTACTAATATTAACGTTATTTATGTTTCTTAACATATTTCTTATTTCTCTCATAATTCCGGGAATGTAAAAATATGTAACAAATAACACAAAATTTGTTATATAGTCTTGATATCGGGTTTATACACTTCCTTTGGAGAGGCATCTATACGTATAACTGACAGCGAGTTGCAATTCATCAGATAATTTAGCGATGTCTACGACGGGCTACGCCTACGCGTGCAATCCTGAATTTGACACTCAGGTAAGCAATCAAAAATTTATCTTTATCCCCGATTAAAAATTAATCTCAGTAATGGCAACATGAAGCCTACAGGGCAAAAATCAAAGTCGTTATAGTTGAATAAGCCTACAGATTCAGATAAATCACCTTTTGTAATCACTTCGCCAATGGTTCAGCAGCCAATGTCGCTAAAATCATCGAATCCGTCAGAACAGCCAGAACAAGTTGAAAAAATTTATTTACCGCGTACCAGCGAATCAGAGAACTTAAAAAAGATTCGCCACACTGCTTCCCATGTAATGGCAATGGCAGTACAAAAGCTGTTTACCAAGGCACAAGTTACAATCGGCCCTTGGATTGAAAACGGTTTTTACTATGACTTCGACAATCCAGAACCATTTAGCGAAAATGATCTCAAAGCCATTAAGAAAGAGATGGCGAAGATTATCAATCGCAAGCTGGGAATAAGTCGAGAAGAAGTTAGCCGCGAAGAAGCCGCACGCCGGATTCAGGAAATTAACGAACCTTACAAGCTAGAAATTCTGGCAGATATTAAAGAGGAACCAATTACGATTTACCACCTGGGGAATGAATGGTGGGATTTGTGTGCGGGGCCTCATCTGGAAAATACTAGTGAATTAAATCCGAAAGCAATTGAACTAGAAAGCGTTGCTGGCGCTTATTGGCGTGGGGATGAAACTAAAGCCCAATTACAACGCATCTACGCTACCGCTTGGGAAAGTCCAGAACAACTCACTGAATATAAACGACGCAAAGAAGAAGCGCTGCGGCGAGATCATCGGAAACTGGGTAAGGAACTGGGATTATTTATATTTTCTGATCTAGTTGGGCCGGGTTTACCTTTGTGGACACCAAAGGGTACTCT